>CAXRAF010000083.1:0-38170 GCA_964228485.1 Alteromonadales bacterium
CGTTTAGGCGGTGCAGAGATTGCGCGTTCTGAATGGTACCGTGAAGGTCGCGTGCCATTGCACACACTACGTGCTGACATCGACTATTCAACAGCCGAAGCTCATACAACATATGGTGTATTGGGTGTGAAGGTTTGGATCTTCAAAGGCGAGATTCTTCCTGGCCAAGAAAAAGCAGCTGCTCCTGAAGTAGTTGAAGCGCCAAAAAAGAAATCTGGTAAGAAAGATAAGTAAGTGAGGGACTTAAGCAATGTTGCAGCCTAAACGGACCAAGTTCCGAAAACAACACAAGATGCGCAACCGTGGTGTTGCCATCCGTGGTGGCAAAGTTAGCTTCGGCGAATACGGCCTGAAAGCTACTGAGCGTGGTCGCATGACAGCGCGTCAGATCGAAGCCGCCCGACGTGCAATGACACGTCACATGAAGCGTGCCGGTAAGGTATATATCCGGGTATTTCCTGACAAGCCAATTACTAAGAAGCCTCTCGAAGTTCGTATGGGTAAAGGTAAAGGTTCTGTTGAGTACTGGGTAGCCCAAATTCAGCCGGGTCGTATGTTATTCGAGGTTGAAGGTGTTTCAGCTGAGCTAGCTGAGGCAGCATTTTTATTAGCTGCTGCGAAACTACCTTTTAAAACCACTTTCGTGAAGCGGACGGTGATGTAATGAAAGCGACTGAATTGAGAGAAAAGAGTGTCGATGAGCTGAACGAAGAGCTCCTAAACCTAAAGCGTGAGCACTTCACACTGCGCATGCAAATGGGTTCAGGTCAACTTGCTCAGAGTCACCGACTCAAAGAGGTGCGACGTGATGTTGCACGTGTTAAAACCATTTTAACTGAGAAGGCAGGTTCGTAATGACTGAATCAGCTCAAATCCGAACCATTCAAGGTAAGGTTGTTAGTAATAAGACTGACAAAACAATTACGGTATTAGTCGAACGCCAGGTGAAGCACCCGTTATACGGTAAATTCATGCGTCGTTCTACCAAGCTGCACGCACATGACGAGCAGAATGTATGTAACGAAGGCGATATCGTCACTATTACGTCTAGCAGACCAATCTCAAAGACCAAGACATGGCGTCTGGTTGATGTGGTTTCTAAGGCAAACGTTTAAATATTAATAAGTTTTAATTGTTGGCTAACCCAACAATTGTAGCGGAGAAAACTGATGATCCAGATGCAAAGTGAACTCGACATTGCTGATAACAGTGGTGCAAGACGAGTAATGTGTATCAAGGTACTAGGTGGTTCACATCGTCGCTATGCGCACATTGGTGACGTGATCAAAGTGAGTGTTAAAGAAGCGATTCCACGCGGTAAGGTTAAAAAGGGTGACGTAATGAATGCCCTGGTAGTACGAACTGCAAAAGGCGTTCGTCGTCCTGATGGTTCGCTAATCCGTTTTGACGGTAATGCTGCTGTTTTATTAAACAACAATCTTGAGCCAATTGGCACACGTATTTTTGGACCTGTAACGCGTGAGTTACGTTCTGAGAAATTCATGAAGATTGTTTCTCTTGCTCCAGAAGTACTTTAAGGAAGGACTTGACGATGCGTAAATTAAAGACAGGTGACGAAGTCATTGTAATCGCAGGCAAGAGCAAGGGCGAGCGTGGCACAATCACAAAACTAGTAGGTGATAACCGTGTAATGGTTGAAGGTGTAAACCTGATCAAGAAGCACGTGAAGCCTAACCCTAACACACAAGAGCAGGGTGGCATCTTAGAGCGTGAAGCAGCGTTAGATATCTCTAACGTAGCAATTTATAACGCTGATGCAGATAAGGCTGACCGCGTTGGTATTAAATTTACTGACGATGGCAGCAAGGTACGATATTTCAAATCAAGCGGCGAATTAATCGACGCTTAATAAGTGGTGTAAAGATAATGGCGAAACTGCAAGACTTTTACAAAGACACCGTTATGGGCAAACTTCAGGAGGAGTTTAACTATAACTCAGTCATGCAAGTCCCACGAATCACCAAGATTACTCTTAACATGGGTCTGGGTGAAGCTGTAGGTGACAAGAAGATACTAGAACATGCTGTGTCTGATCTCACGGCGATTTCTGGTCAAAAACCAGTGGTTACGGTTGCTCGTAAATCAATCGCTGGATTCAAAATTCGTGATGGTTACCCAATCGGTGCCAAGGTCACATTACGTGGTGAGCGTATGTGGGAATTCCTTGAGCGTCTGATTTCCATCGCAATCCCACGTATTCGTGACTTCCGTGGTTTAAACCCTAAGTCATTCGACGGTCGTGGTAACTACAGCATGGGTGTTAAAGAACAGATCATTTTCCCAGAAATTGATTATGACAAGGTAGACAAGGTACGTGGTCTTGATATCACGATTACTACGACTGCTGAAACAGATGATGAAGGTCGTGCATTACTACACGCCTTTAACTTCCCGCTGAAAAAGTAAGGAACGAAAGAAAATGGCTAAAGTTTCAATGGTACAGCGTGAGAAGAAGCGCCAGAAGACAGTTGCAAAGTATGCAGCTAAGCGTGCTGAACTAAAAGCGTTGATTTTAGACCCGAATACATCTGAAGAAGACCGCTGGGAAGCCCAGCAGAAATTCCAGAAATTGCCACGTAACGCAAGCCCAAGTCGATTACGTAACCGTTGCCGTGTGACAGGCCGTCCTCATGGTTACCTACGTAAGTTCGGTTTGTGCCGCAATAAGCTTCGTGAAGCTGCCATGCGTGGTGATGTACCTGGCCTGACTAAGTCAAGCTGGTAATAGGATTAAGAGGAATTTGTTATGAGTATGCAAGATCCAATCGCAGACATGTTGACCCGTATCCGTAATGGTCAATCTGCGGACAAAAAGACGGTTACTATGCCTGCTTCTAAGCTGAAGACTTCTGTTGCAGAAGTACTGAAAGAAGAAGGTTATATTACTGATTTCCAGAACACTGAGCTTGAAGGCAAGCCCGCTTTACAGATTGCATTAAAGTACTTCGAAGGTACGCCTGTAATCGAGAAGATTGAGCGTGTAAGCCGTCCAGGTCTGCGCATCTATCGCAAGAAAGATGAGCTACCTAGCGTCATGGGTGGTATGGGTATCGCAATTATTTCAACATCAAAAGGACTCATGACCGATCGTGCTGCACGTCAAGCAGGTCACGGTGGTGAAGTTCTTTGTTACGTATCGTAAGGGGAAGCAATAATGTCACGTGTAGCAAAAGCTCCGGTCGCTGTCCCAGCAGGCGTAGATGTTTCTGTTGCTGATAACGTCCTGACTATCAAGGGTAGTAAAGGTACGTTAACGCAAGTCATCAACGAAAAGGTTGAAATGACTCAAGCGGACAACGAAATCACATTTGCCCCAGCTAATAATGATGATGCGAACTGGGCAATGGCGGGTACATTCCGTTCATTAATTAACAACATGGTCGTTGGTGTAACCGAAGGTTTCGAAAAGAAATTAAAACTAGTTGGTGTTGGTTATCGTGTAAACGCTCAGGGCAATAAGTTAGACCTATCTTTAGGTTTCTCACACCCAGTAGTTTACAACGTACCATCAGAGATGACCGTTGAAACACCTTCAAATACTGAAATTGTATTGAAAGGTGCTAATAAACAACAGCTTGGACAGGTTGCTGCTGAAATCCGCGCATTCCGTCCACCTGAGCCATACAAGGGCAAGGGTGTTCGATACGCTGATGAACGCATCATCCGTAAAGAAGCTAAGAAGAAGTAACGAGAGATAATCATGGAAAAGAAAGTTGCAAGATTACGTCGTGCTAAGCGCACACGTTTGAAAATGAAAGAGCTGCAAGTTGAACGTCTGGTTGTCAACCGTACGCCTCGCCACATCTATGCACAGGTTATCAGTGCTGACAATGGCAAGGTTTTAGCTTCAGCTTCAAGTGTAGATAAGTCTGTGCGCGGAGACGTGAAGTACACAGGTAATGTTAATGCTGCTGAAACAGTTGGCGCATTAATCGCTGAGCGTGCAAAAGAAGCAGGTGTAACTAAGGTCGCATTCGACCGCAGTGGTTACAAATATCATGGCCGAGTTAAAGCATTGGCCGAAGCAGCAAGGGCTAATGGCCTCCAGTTTTAAGGGTTGAAAAGTAATGGCTAAGAAAGAAACAGGCATGACCGACGGCTACATTGAAAAATTAGTTAACGTAAACCGCGTTGCTAAAGTCGTTAAAGGTGGTCGAATTTTCGGTTTTACAGCTCTGACTGTTGTAGGTGATGGTAAAGGCCGTGTTGGTTTTGGTCGCGGTAAGGCACGTGAAGTACCTGCAGCGATACAGAAAGCAATGGAGCAGGCGCGTCGTAATTTAGTTGACGTGGCTGTGAAGGACGAACACACACTACAGCATCCAATCAAAGCTGAGCATGGTGCATCAATCGTATACATGCAACCAGCATCTGAAGGTACCGGTATTATTGCTGGTGGTGCGATGCGTGCTGTATTTGAAGTGGTTGGTATTCACAACGTACTGGCAAAGAGCATTGGATCTACCAATCCAATCAATATCGTTCGCGCAACAATCAAGGGTCTGGCTGCGATGGCTACTCCTGAGAAGATTGCTGCGAAGCGTGGCAAGTCAGTCAGCGAAATTATGGACTAAGACAATGGCTAAAACTATTAAAGTCACACAGACAAAATCAAGCATCGGTCGTTTGCCTAAGCACAAGGCGACGTTGACTGGATTGGGTTTACGCCGTATCGGTCATACCGTTGAGTTAGAAGACACTCCATCAGTTCGTGGCATGGTTAATGCTGTGAACTACATGGTCAAGATAGAGGAATAAACGATGCGTTTGAATGAATTATCTCCAGCGCCAGGTTCCAAAAAGAATGCTAAGCGCGTTGGCCGTGGTATCGGTAGCACATTAGGTAAGACCGGCGGTCGTGGCCATAAAGGTCAGAAGTCACGTTCAGGTGGATCAACAGCCGTTGGTTTCGAGGGTGGTCAAATGCCACTCAAGCAGCGTTTACCTAAGTATGGTTTTACTTCACGTAAGTCATTAACTCGCGCAGAAGTTCGACTCAATGAGATAGCTAAAGTCGATGGAGACGTAGTTGATTTAGATACTTTGAAAGCTGCCAACATCATCAGCAAGAACATCACAGCAGCTAAAATTATGCTGTCGGGTGAGATTGAGCGTGCTGTGACTGTGAAAGGTATCGGTGTTACTAAAGGTGCACGTGCGGCAATTGAAAAAGCAGGTGGAACGGTAGAAGCATAATGGCTCTGAAATCTCAGAAAACATCAGCTCCTAAATCAGCCGGCGGTGGTTTGAAAGAACTACGTCAACGCATTCTGTTCGTACTAATGGTCATGGTCATTTTCCGGGCTGGCTCATTTGTACCTGTGCCAGGAATTGACAGTACTGTTCTGCAGACAATCATGGACCAGCAAACCGGTACGTTATTGGCATTGTTCAATGTGTTCTCGGGTGGTGCATTGGAGCGTGCAAGTATTTTTGCGTTAGGAATCATGCCTTACATTACGGCATCGATTATTATGCAAATTATGGGTTTTGTTGACCCACGCTTGCAACAGCTCAAGAAAGAAGGTGAGTCTGGTAAAGCCAAGATTACCCAGTACACACGTTACGGAACCGTATTATTGGCGACTGTACAAGCCGTTAGTATTGCGCTGAATTTCCCTGCGCTTGCGCCAGGCCTAGTACCTAACGCAGGTCCGGGATTCTACTTTACAGCCGTAGTGAGTCTGGTCACGGGTACTGTGTTTATTATGTGGCTCGGTGAGCAGATTAATGAACGTGGTATTGGTAACGGTATTTCTCTACTTATCTTCTTCGGTATTGTTGCTGGTCTGCCAAGTGCGATTGCCGGTACTTTCGAACAGGCACGTTTAGGTGAAATCCAGATTTTGGCCTTGTTACTAATCCTAGCCATGGTGCTATTAGTAACAGCCTTTGTAGTATTTGTTGAGCGTGGTCAGCGTCGCATCGTTGTGAACTATGCCAAGCGTCAACAAGGTAGAAAGATGTTTGCTGCTCAGAGCAGCCACTTACCACTTAAAGTAAACATGGCGGGTGTAATTCCAGCGATTTTTGCTTCAAGTATTATCCTGTTCCCGGGCACGATTGCTCAGTGGTTTGGTCAGGATGATGGTATGGGTTGGTTACAAGATATCGCTTTGGCGATGTCTCCTGGACAGCCTTTCTACATCATGATGTATGCTGCGGGAATTATTTTCTTCTGCTTCTTCTACACGGCATTGGTTTTCAATCCGCGTGATACAGCAGATAACCTGAAAAAATCAGGTGCTTTTATCCCGGGTATCCGTCCAGGCGAACAAACGTCTAACTACATCGACAAAGTAATGACTCGTTTGACATTTACTGGTGCGATGTACATGACAGCGGTTTGTTTGTTGCCAGAGTTTTTGATTTTAATCTGGCAAGTTCCATTCTATTTTGGTGGAACATCGTTATTGATTATCGTGGTTGTCATCATGGACTTTATGTCTCAGGTGAACGCCCATTTAGTATCGCATCAGTATGATTCGGTATTGAAAAAAGCCAACTTCAAAAACTATGGTTCAACAGGCCAATTACGTTAAGTAAAGACCTGTATAAGACCCTGAATTTGAAGTATTTGTGGTCAATTAATGCGTTTAGTTAATTGATTAGTTTATTTGTTGCAATTGAGGTGGTTTCGCGATACCCTTGCGCACCATTTTGATTGGGACCCGTTAGTTTAAGTATTTAGGAGACTGTTTAATGGCCCGTATCGCTGGCATTAACGTTCCGGTAAATAAACATACCGTGATTGCGCTGACCTCTATTTATGGTATCGGCCGCTCAACTGCGCAAAAAATTTGCGAAGTAACAGGTGTTGAGCCGACCCGCAAGATTATAGAGTTAAGTGAAGGTGAAATTGAAAACCTTCGTAACGAAGTTGCAAAATTAGATGTGGAAGGTGATCTTCGTCGTGAAGTTTCCATGAATATTAAACGCTTGATGGATTTAGGTTGCTACCGTGGCATGCGTCACCGTCGTAGTCTGCCATTACGTGGCCAACGCACTAAGACAAATGCGCGTACTCGTAAAGGCCCACGTAAGCCTATCAAGAAATAAGTAATCGTTTAGGAAATATTGTCAAATGGCTAATAAACCGACACGTACACGTAAGCGCGTAAAAAAGCATGTAGTTGACGGCATGGCTCATATCCATGCGTCATTCAACAACACGATTGTGACCATCACTGACCGTCAAGGTAACGCTCTTGCATGGGCAACTGCAGGTGGCTCTGGTTTCCGTGGTTCTCGTAAGAGCACACCGTTCGCAGCGCAGGTTGCTGCTGATCGCGCGGCTACAGTTGTGAAAGAAATGGGCATGAAGAATATGGAAGTATTCGTCAAAGGACCTGGACCCGGTCGTGAATCTGCGGTTCGTGCTTTGAATGCTGCTGGTTTCAAGATTACTAACATTACTGACGTGACGCCTATCCCTCACAATGGATGTCGTCCTCCTAAAAAGCGTCGTGTATAAGAATTTTTGAATTAGAGAAATAGATAATGGCAAGATACATTGGTCCAAAATTAAAGTTAGCGCGCCGCGAAGGTACAGACCTGTACCACAAGAGTGGTGTTCGCTCAATTGATTCAAAATGTAAGTTAGAGACACCTCCAGGCCAGCATGGTGCTGCGCGTGGTCGTCTTTCTGATTACGGTCTTCAGTTACGTGAAAAGCAGAAGGTTCGTCGAATCTACGGCGTACTAGAAAAGCAATTCCGTAACTACTACAAGGAAGCTGCACGTCTGAAAGGTGCAACAGGTGAGAACTTGTTACAGCTGTTAGAACGTCGTCTTGACAATGTGGTTTACCGCATGGGTTTTGGTGCAACTCGCTCTGAATCTCGTCAGTTGGTATCGCATAAGGCTATTTTGATTAATGGTAAGGCTGTCAACATTCCTTCATACCAGGTAAAGCCATCTGATGTGGTATCTATCCGCGAGAAGGCAAAGAACCAAGCACGCATCAAGGCCGCTATAGAGCTGAGCCAGTCGCGTGAAGCGGTTACTTGGGTGGAAGTTGATGAGAAGAAAATGGAAGGTGTTTTCAAAGCACTGCCAGAGCGCAGCGACTTACCAGCTGAAATCAACGAAAACTTGATTGTGGAGCTGTACTCGAAGTAATCGAGTCTCAGCTAACCATTTACAGAAGATAAATTTCAAGAGGATAGGATATGCAGGGTTCGGAACTTGAATTCTTACGACCAAAACAAATCAAAGTAGAAAGTTCAGGTACTTATAATGCCAAGGTTGTTTTAGAGCCATTCGAACGTGGTTTTGGCCATACCTTAGGTAATGCACTACGTCGCATCTTACTATCATCAATGCCAGGTTGTGCAGTTGTTGATGTTGAAATCGAAGGTGTGCTCCACGAGTACACAACTATTGAAGGCGTTCAGGAAGATGTAATCGACATCCTTTTGAACCTGAAGAATCTTTACGTCATTCTTGAAGAGAAAGACGAGGCATACCTGACACTGAACAAATCAGGTAAAGGCCCAGTGCTTGCGAGTGATATCGAAGAGCAGGCGGGTGTTAGCATTGTTAATCCAGAGCATCTGATCTGCACACTGACTGACGACACCTCTATCAGCATGAACATTCACATTCGTCGTGGCCGTGGCTATGAGCCTGTGAACCACCGCAAATTCCCTGAAGGTGAAGATCAGCCGGTAGGTCGTTTACAGATTGATGCCTCGTTCAGCCCGATGCGTACAGTGGCTTACACCGTTGACGCGGCTCGTGTTGAACAGCGCACTGACTTGGACAAGTTGGTTCTGGAAGTTGAGACTAACGGAACAATCGAGCCTGAAGAGGCGATTCGTCGTGCTGCAACTATTCTACAACAGCAGCTATCTGCATTCGTTGAATTAAAAGACGAGCACGAAATTGAGCAGGAAGAGGAAGAGCCGGAAGTTGATCCAATTCTTCTGCGTCCTGTTGACGACTTAGAATTAACAGTTCGTTCAGCTAACTGTCTGAAGACTGAAAATATCCATTACATTGGTGACCTAATTCAGCGTACTGAGGTAGAGCTGTTGAAGACACCAAACTTGGGTAAGAAATCATTAACCGAAATTAAGGATGTTCTAGCATCACGTGGCCTGTCACTGGGCATGCGTCTAGAAAACTGGCCACCAGCCAGCATTCTTGAAAAAGACTAAAAACTGATGTGAATCAGATTTAACTGAAGAAGGATTAGAGAGATGCGTCATCGTAAAAGCGGTCGCAAGTTAAACCGAAACCGCTCGCACAGAAAAGCGATGTTTCGTAACATGACATGTTCATTATTCGAACATGAGCTGATTAAAACTACACTACCTAAAGCGAAGGAATTACGTCGCGTTGCTGAGCCACTTATTACTTTGGCAAAGAGCGACAGCGTTGCCAATCGTCGTCTGGCTTTCTCACGTCTGAGAAACGATGATGCAGTTGGTAAATTATTCGCTGAATTAGGCCCACGATATACAGAGCGTCCTGGTGGTTACTTGCGTGTTCTTAAGTGTGGTCTGCGTGAAGGTGATAAGGCGCAAATGGCCATAGTTGAGCTAGTTGACCGTCCAGTAATTGATGATGTGGACGTGGACGATTTAGTCGAAGAAGTGACTGAAGAGTAAAGCAACTGCTGATTGATTCAAAAGCCGGGTTCCTACCCGGCTTTTTTGTTTAGAAACATCTCACACTAGAAATCCACCAAAGTAAAAACAACTCAATGGAAGTAATTCATGAAATTACGCTACAAAATAATAAATAGCATATTTGCACTAATCGCCATACTGGTCGTGAGTCTCGCGGTTGTGATGGGCTATACCGCTGATTGTGATCCCAGACCAGCCGAAGTAATCGAAGGTGACTCCATGAAAGCTATTACATACCGATGTTATGGCGGCCCCGAAGTACTGGAGTATGGTGATGTTGCCAAACCTATACCAGCAGCAAATGAGGTCTTGGTTAAAGTGGTTGCTGCCGGAGTAAACCCGTTAGACTATCATTATATGCGAGGCACGCCTTACCTTCTGCGCTTGATGGGTGCTGGTGTTGGCGCGCCAACTCAGCAGAAAATGGGCGTCGATTTTTCTGGCGTTGTTGAATCTGTCGGACAGGATGTCACACGGTTTAAAGTCGGTGATGAGGTGTTTGGCGGCAAAAAAGGTGCATTCGCTGAATATCTGGTCATTCCAGAAGATAAAACCATCGCAATAAAGCCAGACAATGTCACTCACAATCAGGCCGCCGGGGTAGCAATTGCAGCGGTAACCGCACTGCAGGCGCTACGAGATCTTGGTGACGTTCAATCAGGTGATAAGGTTCTTATTAATGGTGCATCAGGTGGTGTAGGTACCTTCGCGGTGCAAATTGCGAAATATTTAGGTGCTGAGGTGACCGGTGTGAATAGTGCTCGAAATAGAGACATGGTACTTGGCATTGGTGCAGATCGTGTGATTGATTACAAAACACAAGACTACACCACTGAGAGCATACAATACGATGCCATTATCGACATGGTTGCTAATCACTCAATAGCGAAAAATATGAGCGTATTGGTCTCTGATGGTCGTATGGTCAATGTTGGCGCGATTGAGAAAGGCAACTGGATAGGCCCCTTGATTAAACCGATTAAATCAAACCTTATGAATCCATTATATGATCAGGAAATAAAAACATTATTTGCCTCGATGTCACAGGAAGATCTCAATTTTCTGGCTCAGATGATGTCTGAAGGGCGACTAACGCCTGTTATGGATGTTACCTACCCATTAGCGCAAGCATCTGATGCAGTGGCTTACTCTGAAACAGGTCGTGCCCGAGGCAAAATCATAATCACAATCAATTGATCCACAGTGGCCAATCACAGGCCATATAAAGCCATCCATAGGCATAACTAAACAGCTAACGCAGTGTTGGTCAACTATACAGTTGGCCTTATTTCTGCTACATTAGCTTATACTAATGTAATAGTATTGTGAAAATTATGTTTAGCTCTATTGAAGTTCTGAAAAGATATAGCGCTTTATTTTCTGTCATTCTAGCAATCTGTTGGACGCCACTAAGTCAGGGACAAGATTTTAATATAAACCTGTTCACGCACTTTGAGTACGATAGTTCAGATGCCGCTGACGCGGCTGATAGAACCCTTGAATGGGGAGAAACAGCGCTTTTTATAACCGGTAATCTCACAGGAAAACTATCGTTTTTAGGTGAGTTTACTTACACTGCCCCCAAATATTCCTCTGAGCAATTCTCGGCGCACCGTTATCGTCTCCGCTACGAATTTGACCGAGATAATGCGGTAAGTTTTGGCAAGATGCACACACCAGTGAATTACTGGAACGATAATTTCCACCACGGCCGAATTTTCTTTCCCACCATTAACCGGCCGATGTCATTTTCACGTTTCATTCCAATTCATGAGGTAGGTGTGCGTTTCACCGGTTTGAGTCCTATTGGTACCGGTGTTGGCTATGACGTGGTATTAGGTACTGGACAGTCCGAGGGCGATGATGCCTTTGGTCATGGGGTGCAGTCGTATACCGTAAACTTTAATTGGGCACCATGGTCAAACTCACGAGCCGTCGTGAGCTATTATTATGACACCATACTTGAATACGAAGATAACCCTTTCCATTCCGGACACTCCCACGGTGGTGACAATCATATGGGAATGGGAGGCGATGGCATGCATATGGATCCGTTGGATTCAGGACGTGATATCGATATCCCTTATGAACTGCTATCTTTTTCGCTCCATCATGAGGATGAGGATTGGCGGACGCTGACGGAAATATCAGCTAATCGGACTGACGGCGGAGATTGGAATCATGCGGTTTATCAGTATGCCGGCTACCACATCACCGACGTATTTACAGTCTATGCTCTTTATGACTACGTAGATGTCGATGCTAGCGAGATTCACTTCAGGTCTGGGACTGAGAGACGTGTTGGCTTGGGTCTTGAATGGTTCGTCACTGATGCGACCTCTTTGAAGTTTGAGGTACGCGCAGAGCAAAACCAACAGGGCGACAACGCTGATGAAGACGTTATAGAAGCCCAATTATCATTTGCATTCTGAATCTGATGAAACGAATCGTTGCACAGCTTTTTCTAATCGCCTTACTGGCTAGCTCGTATACTGTGCTGGCCAAAGATACTTATATAGTGGCGAATGCACCAGTCAATGCTTCTCTGGATGACGCCTCTCTTTTGGCGTTACTGAAAGGGGAGCGTCGGAACTGGGATGATGGTAATGCCGCGACAGTGGTATTGCCCTCGCGTGAGTCGGAAGATTTTGAGCCCGTTGCACAGAAATTATTTGGGACTTCGGGCCGAGTCATGCAGCGCCTGTGGTTCAGGCTTGTTTTTAGTGGTCGTGTGAATGCGCCTGTGTACGTGGATGATACCGCCAAGGTTATTGCAACCGTTGAGGCAAAGTCTGGCGCGGTGGGCATTCTGCTCGCGACGGAGCAACCAGTAGTGCCTAGCCCACTGCGGGTGGTCAAGCTGAAGTGAACCGTTCGGTTCTATTTCAAGTTACTGCCTTGATGGTGTCAGTGACACTGTTGGTGGCGCTCATGATGCTGTACGTATTGCCCAACAGACAACAAGCCATTCTAGAGGCAAGTATGCGCGACGAATTGAGTAGCCTCACCGCCGCCTATTCCATTAGTGTGCGCTCTGCATTGCAGCAACAAGACTTGTCGGCACTGGAGGAGCTTAACGCACAAGTCTCCGATGATAGTAGAAACCCCATTGTTGCAATCATAAGTAATGATGATACTGAGACAGGTATTTTTGCAGTTTTCCCCGATTCTGAAGTGATTGCAGACGTTGACGAGATTTATGGGTTGAACTATCTGGTAGCTGAAAGTTCCTTTGAAACCGATATCATCAATGGCCGAGTTGCAGTTATGTTTAAGCGAGAGGATCTTGAGGCTCGGCTATGGTCTCTTAATCAACCGCTTTACCTTTCTTTTGCCTTCATCTGCCTATTGCAAATTGTTTTCGCTAAACAGCTCTCGAAGCGCGTATTACTACCGATTATTGAAGCTGCATCGCTTGCTGACAAACTCAGCGATCGGCAATACGACCAACGACTACAAAAAGTAGCTCGGCGAGATGAGATAGGTCAGCTAGCGGCGAGTCTTCGTCGCCTCAAGACAATGCTCAAGGTACAAGATCGTGAAAACCGACGCCTGCTTTTATCGCTCGAAGATACAGTTGCTGAGCGAACAGCTGAACTAACCGAAGCACTTGCGGCCAAGGATAGTTTTACCGCCAGCGTGAGTCACGAGTTGCGGACACCCCTACATAGCATCATTGCATCACTCGATCTCATGGCTGATGCCACACTCGATCCCAAAGACAGGCAAAGTTATCTGCGGATTGCCCAGCGCGGCTCTGAAGCGCTATTGCTGTTGATAAATGAGTTGTTAGATTTCCAGCGCTGGGAACACGAGAAAATTGTGTTAAAGAATGAACCGACTGAGCTACATGGTTTTCTTAGCGATATTGAAAAAACCACAGAGATGCTCTTCGATGATTCGCCTATCCGCTTTGAGGCATTGATCGATGAAACCCGTGATGTGTATGTCATGATGGATCAACAACGCATCGGTCAAATCTTGCTCAACTTGCTGGGAAATGCACGCAAGTTCACGCGCGAGGGGGAGGTTAACCTCGAGGTACGTGCTCTGAATCACACGGAACACTTCACTGAGTTTTTGTTTGTGGTTTCAGATACCGGTATTGGGATTGATGCAGACAATATCGAGAAAATTAGTGAGCCATATTTCCAGACTGGAGATGGATTAAACCGAAAGTTCTCTGGGACTGGCCTCGGTCTAAGCATTGTTCGAAAATTACTAGATGCTGTGGATTCTAAGCTCAATATCTCTAGCGAATTGGGTCAAGGTTCGGTATTTGAATTTTCATTGCGGTTGCAAAATTCGGCGCTAGAGGAAGAGAAGAGTGTTGAGCATTCTGAGCCTGAGTTACGGTCTCAATCTGGGTCTTCAGTTTCGTCCTACAAGTTCTTATATGTTGAGGATATTCAAACGAATCGAATGGTCATGTCAGCGATGATGAAACGCCTTGGTATTAAATTGACATTGGCAAGTTCGGCGCGGGAGGCTTTCAAAATTCTACAGAACCAGGATATCGATATTGTAATCACAGATATACAAATGCCCGAACATTCGGGGCTCGATTTGATGTCATGGATCACTAACGACCCAGTGCTTGCCAAGAAACTACGTGTCTTCGCCTGTACTGCAAATGCAGGTAGTGATGCTGTGCAGGAGTTTGAAGAGGCAGGCTTTGAATCTGTATTAACAAAACCCCTTAACTTACAGGTTTTGGAAAAGTTTCTTGAACGAATTTAATCGCGCTTAGCGCTAGGTTCTCTATCCTGACATGTGGTTGTTTGAGCCAGCATGTCGGCGCTTTTCTGGAATACTAAACATGGCAGGTTCAATAGCAAACCATACAAAAGATTAAATTTTCTGTTATATCGGTCTTTTTTGTATCGCTTTCGTATGGATCTAGGCTAGAATTCAAAAAGTATTGATCTTGGGCTTCGTCCCAACTAAAAATACAAATTACCGCCTTTTAAGTCATTGACACGAATGACATTTACAAGAAATTTTTACTTTTACGGATGCATACGTATGTAGCATATTGCGTCAGACGTGCGTGTGCCCTACAGTCATTAACTAGAACTCGACCTTAATAATACTAATACAGAGTTCGGCAAACTGGGCTTATACAATGAACTACATCAACCTAGATGAGATTGACTCTGCGGTATTGAAAAAACGCATAGAGCATCACTTGAGTTATACCTTGGGTGACTTCAATCGTACGGCAACGACGATGAACCGACGGTCATGGTGGGAAGCTGTGTGTATGGCAGTCAACGATACCATCTTTCAAAAGATGGCCGAGACTCAGGCGCGTCATAACGATGCCAATGTGCGGCGAATTTACTACTTCTCGCTCGAATACCTCATGGGTCGTCTGACAGCAAATAATCTCAACAATCTCGGGCTCTATGAAGCCATGCGAGATGCGTTATTGGATATGGATGTTGAGCTATCCGACCTGCTGGAATCGGCACCGGATATGGCGCTTGGCAACGGTGGTCTCGGGCGCTTGGCGGCCTGCTTTATCGACTCCTTAGCGACCATGGATTATCCCGCCATTGCCTATGGCATTCATTATGAAAATGGTTTCTTTAAACAAGAAATTGAGAATGGTCGTCAGGTTGAACGTCCCGATGTTTGGCGTGACTTTGGAAACCCGTGGGAATTATGCCGTCCGAACCTGGCGCAACGCATTGGTCTATATGGACAGGTAAGCAATATTACCGATGAATATGGTAATGAGAAACGCTTTTGGGAGCCAAGTGCTTCGGTTACAGGTGTGCCCTGGGACGTGGCTGTGGTCGGTTATCAATCAAAGACAATTAATATCCTGCGTCTGTGGCAATGTCGCACAGAAGATCAGTTTGATTGGGATCAGTTCAATTCCGGTAACTATCATGAAGCCCACCGCAATAAGGTGTTGGCTGAGACTATTTCACGGGTATTGTATCCAAGTGACGAGACCCCTGAAGGACAGGAACTACGATTCATTCAGCAATATTTTTTCTGTGCTTGCTCGATTAAAGACATCATCAGCCGTTTCATGCAATCAGAGTCTCCGGACTGGGATAATCTACCGGATGTTTGTGCGATTCAGTTAAATGATACCCATCCAACAATCGCTATTTTAGAGTTAATGCGAACTCTGTGCGATGAACTCGGATTGGCTTGGGATCGTGCCTGGGGCATGTGCCAGAAGATTTTCTCGTACACCAACCATACGTTACTCCCAGAAGCTCTCGAGACTTGGGGTGTGGATTTGTTTGAGCGTGTGCTACCACGCCACTTAGAAATCCTGTACAGAATTAATGAAATCTTCCTGGATGAAGTTGTTGAAAAGCAGTGGCCGGGTGATTTAGATAAGCGCAAGAAATTATCTCTGATTGAGGAGAATCATGGGCGACGAGTACGTATGGCAAACCTGTGTGTGATTACCTCGCATAAGGTGAATGGTGTAGCAGCTATTCACTCAGAATTGGTAAAGCAAGATCTGTTTCCAGAATTCCACCAGTTGTGGCCAGAAAAGCTCGTTAATGTGACCAATGGTATAACTCCAAGGCGCTGGTTATTGACCTCTAATCCAGCACTCGCCGAACTGCTGACAGAAACAGTCGGTGATGACTGGCCAAAAGATTTGTATCAACTCGAGAAACTCATGGATTTTGCCGATGATGAGGCATTCCAAAAGCAGTTCATGGCGATTAAATTGGCCAACAAGGTCAAGTTAGCCAAACACATAAAAGATCGGTTGAACATTGAGGTAGATCCGACCGCTATTTTTGATGTGCATATCAAACGTCTGCACGAGTATAAACGTCAGCATTTAAACCTGCTGCATATTCTGTCGCTCTATCGTCGGTTGCTGAATAACCCCGATGATGACATGCATCCAAGGGTTTTCATCTTCTCAGCCAAAGCGGCACCGAGCTACTATTTAGCAAAAGAAATTATTTACGCTATCAATAAAATCGCTGACCGCATTAATAATGACATTCGCATCAAAGGCAAACTCAAGGTGGTTTTTCTTGCCAATTATCGAGTCAGTTTAGCTGAGAAAATCATTCCCGCTGCCGATGTTTCAGAGCAAATTTCTACTGCCGGTAAAGAGGCCTCTGGTACAGGTAACATGAAGTTGGCGCTGAATGGTGCTGTGACCATTGGGACACTTGATGGCGCAAATATTGAAATTGCTGAAGCCGTTGGTGAGGACAATATCTTTATCTTCGGTAAGACCGTAAACGAGATGAAAGCGCTCAATGAAGAGGGCTATGATCCGGCTGATTTCTATAATCATGATGTCGACTTAAAGGCCTGTTTAGATTGGTTAGAGTCTGATTACTTTACCCCGGGAAATCCTGGTGAGTTATCGGAAGTTCGTCGTAACCTAATGACTGATGATCCCTACCGCGTACTGGTCGATTTTGCCGACTATAAGCGTGCTCATGAATTATTGGACAGCGCCTTTAAAGACCCGGCAGGTTGGGCTAAAAAGGCCATCATCAACACCGCGATGATGGGTAAGTTTAACTCTGATCGTTCGATACAAGACTATGTCGATCGAATCTGGCACATTACGCCCTGTTAGGTGACAAAGATGCCAGTATCCTACGATCAGATAGATGCCTACCTCAGTGCCCAACACAGTAATCCGTTTGGATTCATGGGCATGCACATGGATGATTCACGAGGTTATCTAACCGTTTACACTTATCAACCTTACGCAACATCTGTAAAACTGATTAATAAATCTAATGGTAAGACGGTGGCGGTGATGAAACACCTGAAAGAGGGTGTATTTGTGGCTGAAACCAGACGCAAAAAGCCATTTCCGTATCATTTTAAGATTACCTACGGACATTATGAGACGGATGTCGAGGATACCTATCGATTTGCTTCGGTGCTTGGCGATCTCGATCTTTACCTGCTTAACAATGGTGGTCATAAGCACCTGTATCAGGTTCTGGGTGCCCATACGCGTGAATTAGATGGTGTCAGTGGCGCTTCATTTGTGGTCTGGGCCCCGAATGCCAGTCAGGTTGCTGTGGTCGGTGACTTTAATGATTGGGACAACCGTCGTCATGTAATGCGCAATCACCATGAGGCCGGTTTTTGGGATATCTTCATTCCCGGGGTGGTAGAAGGCGCGAACTATAAGTTTGAGGTACGTGACAGTAACGGTCGAGCCTTGCCACTGAAAAGCGATCCTGTGGGCTCAGAAGCTGAGCATCGACCGAACACGGCATCGAAAGTTGTGGCACACCGGTACTATCCCTGGTCTGACGATGAGTGGATGTCACTGCGTGGTTCACGTTGTGAATTAGATAAGCCAATCAGTATCTATGAGGTACATCTGAGTTCGTGGCGTCGCGGCGAGCATGGTCGGTTTCTAAACTATCGCGAGATTGCCGCAGAGTTAGTGCCTTATGTTCAAGCAATGGGCTTCACACATGTGCAGTTCATGCCAATCAGTGAATATCCCTTTGATGGCTCCTGGGGCTATCAACCGGTCGGTTTGTTTGCCCCGACATCGCGTCACGGTAACAGTGAAGATCTGAAGGCCTTGATTGAGGCCTGTCACGAGGCCGATATTGGTGTACTAATCGATTGGGTACCCGGTCATTTCCCATCCGATGATCACGGTTTAGCGCGTTTCGATGGCACCGCCTTGTATGAATATGAAGACCCTCGGGAAGGATTTCATCCGGATTGGAACACCTACATTTATAACTATGCGTCTGCGCAAGTGCAGAATTTTCTTCGCGCTAGTGCATTGCATTGGATCGATCGCTATCACATTGATGGCATTCGCGTCGATGCAGTCGCCTCCATGCTCTATCGTAACTATTCCCGTAATGATGGCGAATGGATCCCAAACATTCATGGTGGTCATGAGAATTTAGAGGCTATTGAGTTTCTTAAAGGTTTCAATGAAGAACTTTACGCAACGCATCCGGGCGTATTCTCCGTGGCTGAAGAATCCACAGCCTGGCCCAAAGTGTCTAAACCGACCCATGAAGGCGGCCTGGGTTTTGGTTTCAAATGGAATATGGGCTGGATGAATGACACCCTGAGTTATGTTGCGCGCGACCCGATACATCGTAAGCATCATCATAGTGAAATGACCTTTGGTCTGATCTATGCCTTCGATGAGCAGTTTATTTTACCCATCAGTCATGATGAGGTGGTTCATGGTAAAGGCTCCATGTTGGATAAAATGCCCGGTGATGCGTGGCAGAAATTTGCTAATCTGCGTGCCTACTATGGTTTTATGTGGACTCATCCGGGCAAAAAGCTGTTGTTCATGGGGTGCGAGTTTGCCCAAGGAGCTGAGTGGAACCACGACCAGCCACTTGATTGGCATTTAACAGACATTGATTGGCACTCAGGGGTGCAACAGCTTATCAAGGACTTGAATCGCGTGTACCGTGACTATGGTCAGTTACATCAACTCGATTGTTCCGCAGAGGGTTTTGACTGGATTGATGGCGGTAACGAGGAACAATCCATCTTTATCTACGCCCGTTATGGCCATGATAAAGAAAGTCCCTTGGTGATTATTAATAACTTCACTCCGACTCCGCACCATGATTTCAGGGTAGGTATGCCTAAATCTGGCAACTGGCGCGAGATTATCAACACCGATGCCGGCCAGTATCAGGGCAGTAACCTGCTCAATGAGGCGACGCTTGCAACTGAGGCCGTTGAGAGTCATGGCCGTGAGCAGTCGATCACAATACAGATTCCACCACTCGCAACACTGATTCTGGAGCCTGTATGAGCTATCACATTCAACCAGGCACAAATTCACCTTTAGGATCGCATTTCGATGGTCATGGTACCAACTTCGCCATCTTTTCTGCCCATGCTGAAGCGGTTGAGTTATGTCTGTTTGACGCCAGCGGCATGGAAGAAGTACAGCGCATGGAACTGCCGACATTTCAGGACGATGTGTTCTGTGGTTACGTTCCGAATCTGTCACCTGGGGCACTGTACGGCTATCGCTGTCACGGGCGTTATGAACCCAAAAACGGTTTACGATTCAATCCACATAAACTTTTGTTGGATCCTTACGCACGACAATTGACAGGGAAACTGACACATCACGAGCGTCATTATGACTACGAGCAGGGTAAAGAGGCGGGCGTGATGAATATGGATAAGCGTGATAGCTCTGCCGTAATGCCCAAATGCATTGTCGCGGAGGAACCGAGCAATCTGCCTGCCTATCAGCCACCTCATGGTCGACATGAAATGGTCATTTATGAAATGCATGTGAAGGGTTACAGCCAATTAAATAGCCGCATCAAAACTGAATTACGTGGAACTTACGAAGCAGTTGCCTCTGATGAATCGATTGCACACCTGAAAGAATTAGGCATCACAGCGGTTGAATTATTACCGGTGCATGCGTCCTCGGCCGAGCCATTTCTGCGTGATAAAGAGATGGAAAATTATTGGGGTTATAACCAATACCATTATTTTGCTCTCAATCCATCCTATGCTGATCAAGATGCCTTGAATGAGCTGCGTCACGTCACGCAGAGATTACATAAGGCTGGTATACAAGTGATTATCGATGTGGTCTATAACCATACAGCCGAAGGTGGTGAATATGGACCTAGCACGAGTTTTCGTGGCATTGATAACCTCAGTTATTACGCCCTTGATCCGCGAAATCTGGCGAGTTATTGGAATCATAGTGGCTGCGGTAACACCTTAAATCTGAGTCATCCGAGGGTATTACAACTAGTCATGGATAGTTTGCGCTATCTGGTCGAGAAAGTCGGAGTTGATGGCTTTAGATTTGATCTGGCGACATCATTGGGTCGTGATGATGAGACTAAATTTTCTGCACGACATGCCTTCTTCTCATGCCTTAAACAGGATCCGGTGCTAAGCAAGGTGTTGCTCATAGCAGAGCCCTGGGATATTGGTCCAGAGGGTTATCAGTTAGGTAATTTCCCGGATGATTGGTATGAATGGAACGACCAATTCCGCGATGTCGTCAGGCGCTTCTGGCGCGGTGATAAAAGCATGGCACCGGATTTTGCCAAACGCATGCATGGCTCAAGTGATTTATTTGGCGACCGTGGTCGTTCACCCTACGTCAGTTTAAATTTCATTACCGCTCACGATGGCTTCACCATGCATGATCTGGTGTCTTACAGCGAGCGTCATAATCAGGCTAATGGTGAAGATAGCCAAGATGGTCATTCGGCAAATTTCTCAGCCAATCATGGAGTTGAGGGTGAGACCAATGACCGCGGAATTAATCGCTTGCGCTTGCAGCAAAAGAAAAACTTGCTCGCCTCGTTATTGCTAGCACAAGGAACTCCGATGTTATTGGCTGGCGATGAGGTGAGTAACTCTCAAGACGGCAATAACAACGCCTACTGCCAAGATAACGAAATCGGATGGATTAACTGGAATAAAGATCAAGAAGCCGATCTGACAGGCTTCATTTCGATGTTGATTCAATTACGTCAACATCACCCACTAATTAACCGCCCAACACTCCCGCATGGACTGACGGTGTCTGACAAAACGGGGCTAACAGACATTAGCTGGATACGGAGTGATGGAAATTTAATGACCCCCGACGATTGGGAAGATAGCGATTTGCAGTGTTTTGCAATGATGCTTGCAGCGACACAAGACCCATTGTCACCGTCACATGGTGATAAGAGCTGTAGTCTTGATGACGCAATTATCTTTATCTTCAATCAATCAAATCAAAATCATGGTTTTCTGTTGCCTAAACACAATGGAAATTGGGGCATTGATTTTGATACAGCTGAGACTGAGCACAGCGACAGACAGCAAGCCGTTAGCGGTTCGTCTATCGAGGTGAGTGCGCATAGTTTTGTGATGTGTAGCTACAGTCATAGCGATGAATAAGAGTTGATATAATAATATGAATACCTTAAATCAATTAGCAGAAAAGCTGGGCTTCTTACCGTCTTACATCAATTGTTTTGGTGATCAGGTAACGAACTCTCCCGAAGCATTACAATCACTTGTCGGCGCACTTGGTTACGATACCAGTTCAGAAGAAAAACTTGCCGCTGCAGCGACTGAAATTGACAATCACTCCTGGTTGAATGTGCTCGCAGATACGATCGTAATTGGCATTGAGGGTGAGGATCAGGATATTACCTTCAGTTATTCCGGTGATTACACAGCGGTTAGTTGGCAATGTCTGTGTGACAATGGCACCAAACTGTCTGGTCGTGCGCAATTATCCGATATTGTTCCGCTTGAGAACAAAACCATTGCTGGCAATACCTATCAGAAGTATCGTCTCAGATTGAGTAATATTCCGATGGGATATCAGCAACTGACCATCATCATTAATGATACGCACTACGATTGTCACCTGATTGCCGCACCACGCAAATGTTATTCTCCTGCTGATGCTAACTTTAAACGTATCTGGGGATTAGCGGCGCAACTGTACTCGCTTAGTTCACCCACTAGCTGGGGGATCGGTGATTTTGCCTGTCTGTATGACATGGTTGAGTCCGCATGCGCAAAGCAAATGGGCGCAATTGGTCTGAATCCATTGCATCCGCTATTTCCGAGTAATCCGGCTCACCGCAGCCCATACTCACCCACCAGTCGTTGTTTTCTCAACACCATGTATATCGCGGTAGATCAGGTCGATGGTTATCAGGGTACCGAAGCTCTCGAGGCGTGGATGGCTGGCGATGAGTTCAAAAATTTACTTAGTCAGGTGCAACAGAGTGAGCTGATCGATTACGAAACAGTGGGTTATCTGAAGTTCAAGGCATTAAGAATGATCTTTGAACAGCATAAGGAGCAATTACTCAGTCTGGACACGGATATGGGTGAAGATTTTGCGCGCTTCAGAGCCACCGAGGGCAGAGATTTAGAGTTGTTGGCTACCTACGATGCTTTGTACCATCATTTTGTCAAAGATGAGCAGTATGGCTGGTTTGCCTGGCCTGAGGAATATCATAACCCTGACTCTGAGTCGGTACGTGATTTTGTCTCGCAGAATGAGGATGAAGTGCATTACTATGCTTGGTTGCAATATGTTTCCGACAAGCAGCTGCGACAGGTGACAGAATTCGCTAAACTAAAGGGCATGCCGGTTGGCTTGTATTTGGATTTAGCGGTTGGTTGTGATGGTGGTGGCGCCGAAGTCTGGAGCAATCAACCAGCCTATCTGGCTGGTGCTTCGGTGGGTGCGCCCCCTGATGCCATGAACGTACTGGGTCAGGATTGGGGACTAACTCCAATTAACCCCTTCGTATTGAAACAGCAGGAATATAAACCGCTTGCTAAGGCACTCCGCTGTAGCATGAAGTATGCCGGTGCACTTCGAATCGACCATATTCTGGGCTTCATGCGTCAATATTGGGTTGCCCCGGGCATGGCCGCCGATCAAGGTATCTATATCCGCTTTCCAATGGATGAAATGTTCCGCATCATCGCTCTGGAATCTCATCGTAATCAGTGTGTTGTTATCGGGGAAGATCTGGGAACTGTGCCAGAGGGCTTCGATAAGATCATGGAGCAGGCCGGATTACTCTCCTACAAGGTGCTATTCTTCGAGCGCTGGGAGTCAGGTCTGTACAAGCGACCAGAGTTATATCCTGAACAATCCATGGCCACAGTGTCGACGCATGACTTGCACACGCTGGTTGGCTGGTGGACTGGTCGTGACTTACAGTGGCGCAGAGATTTGAATCTCTATCCGAATACTGAAATGCGTGATAATGAGGAAGCTGGTCGGCCCGGTGATCGAGAGGCATTACTCGCCGCGATGGTCGATTACGGATTATTGAATGGTGAGTTCAAAGATCTGAATGATAAGGAGCGCATGCACTTGTTATCTTTATGTGTGCAGAAGTTCCTTGGAGAATCGAACAGTGCCATACAGCTGATACCGCTCGAGGATGCTTTGGAACTCGAGGAGCAAGTCAATATTCCCGGTACCATCGAGGAGCATCCAAACTGGAAACGTAAGATTCCTATTCCGGTGGATGCTATCTGGCATAACAAGAATGCCGCTGAACTCATTGCTATGATGCAGAAAACCCGACCATTGGTCTGATTTCGTTAATGTGGGGTCAATCATGGCCCCACAACCCGCCATAACTTTCAAAATAACGCCGTTTTTGTTTCAAAATCACGAACTTGCGACCTGATTCACGGAATATTCAGGTTAGGATTGTGATAATCGATCATTTGAAATAGCAATTTTTAATGCCTACCATAAATTCATGATATGGTGGTCGCCATTGAATGCATTTTGCTGTACTAATTGCTCTCAAAGTCTAACAACCTAATCAGAGGAGCCGACTTAATGTCAACTGGTCGAATCAAGCATAGTATCACCGCCATTTTTGTATCATTCATCAGCTTTGCAGTACTGGCTGCACCCAACACTGATACAGAAACCAACTATCGTCTTATTGATGCCTCAAATGGCAAGTCGTTTGAAAAGTTCACACGTCAATCCCCGCTTAAGAAATTTTATCCAGAGCAGGGTCTGACAGGCGAACATAATTATATCGTTCGACTAGAGCACCAGCCGGTATCAACTTACCATGGTGGCATCGCTGATTACGAAGCGACTGCACCAGGCTACGCCAATGAATTCAAGCAGCGCTTAAAAGCTGGATTTGGCAAGCAGAGTTTTGCGCACCGTCAGTCATTGAAGCTTGATTTTTCCAATCCTGCTGTCAAAAAATATCAACAGTTTCTCGCTACAGAGCAGCAACGTTTTGTGGATAAGTCATCATCAATAATCGGTGGCAATTTAAATGTTACCGCACGCATGACCAACGCCTTCAACGGTGTTGTGCTAAATCTGACCCAAGCTCAAGCGATGCGTTTGGCTGAGATGAGCGAGGTGACGTTTATTGAGCGTGAGCAAGTTATCCAGTTAGATACTGACAGAGGGCCGGAGCTCATCGGTGCGCCCAACGTTTGGGATGCTACAGCAACCGGTACTAATCATTATGGTGAGGGCACCATCGTCGGTATTATCGATAGTGGTATTAACTCAGATCACCCGTCATTTGCAGCTGAGTCTGGCGATGGTTATGTCCATACCAACCCATTGGGTGATGGTGTTTATATCGGTGATTGTGAGGTCAACTTCCCCGAGATGTGTAACAGTAAACTCATCGGTGTCCGCTCTTACCCGAGAGTCACGGATATCTATCAGGATACCGCTGTCTTTGGTGATACCCCACCGCCAGCAAATGGTGAGGATTACGATGGCCATGGCACGCATGTCGCAAGTACCGCGGCCGGTAATGTCCTCATCAACTTACCGCTCTATGCTGCTGAGCGAGGTGCGGTAGAAAGTGATGGCTTAATTGCTACCTCAAATAATGTCTTCCCTCAGGTTACTGGGGTCGCACCTCGGGCAAATATCATTGCCTATCAGGTTTGTGCACCGGGCGCCTCCGGTGATACCTATTCGGGTTGTTACACCTCAACCATGCTACAGGCAATTGAAGACGCGACCACTGATGGAGTCGATGCGCTCAACATGTCTATCAGTGGTGGCAGTAATCCATGGAGTTACTCCATAGCTCAGGCTTTCTTGGCAGCGCAAGAAGCGGGTATTTTTGTGGCAATTTCAGCAGGAAACAGTGGTCCTGAACCTGCAACCACAGTCAAGAATGCGCCGTGGTATAGCTCTGTTGCTGCATCAACCCATGGTCGTACACTGTCATTTAACACAAAAACACTTAGTAGTTTAACCGGCGGAAGTACCACACCGCCGAGCACCATTTCGGGTAGTGGGGCGACGCCTGGTCTTACCGCAGCTATTGTTTACGCCGGTGATTTCGCTAATCCCAATGACCCTGATAATGACTCTGCCCAGTGTCTGGAGCCATTTCCAGAGGGCACTTTCTCGGGTCAAATCGTGGTCTGTGATCGTGGTGAGATAGCCCGAGTTCAGAAAGCGGCTAATGTCGCTGCAGGTGGTGCTGGTGGTTACATTCTTGCTAACGTGCCTGATGGAGCAACGAATCTGGCGAATGATACCTACGTCGTTCCTGGTATACAGATTTCTGCCGCTGACGGCACAACTCTGAAAACCTGGCTAGCAACTGGCTCTGATCATACCGGTACGATTAATGCCTCATCGGCCACTCGAACGATTGGTAGTTTTGACAGGCTCGCAGGTTTCTCTTCGCGTGGGCCAAATATCACTGTACCTGATGTGATGGTGCCGACTGTGGCCGCTCCCGGAGTGTCCATTTATGCTGCTTATGCTGACCAACAATTTGGCCATGATGTCACAGCTCCGACGCCCACTGATTTTACATTCCTGCAAGGTACTTCAATGGCGAGTCCTCATGTGGCAGGTGCGGGTGCACTGTTAAAGTCAGTTCATCCAAGTTGGACACCAGATAACATTCGTTCTGCTTTAATGATGACTGCCGAGCGTAACATGGTCAAAGAGGACGGTGTCACGGCAGCAGATATCTTTGATATGGGCTCAGGTCGAATCAATGTCGATCTGGCCGCTAAAACCGGTCTGGTGATGGATGAGAGTGCAGCAAATTATCAAGCAGCGAACCCGGCTACGGGTGGTGATCCGAAAACTCTAAACATACCCAGCATGGGTAATACCCAATGTACTTCAACCTGTACCTGGACACGAGAGGTGACTGCGACACGCAATGCCAGTTGGACCTTATCGACGCAATCTAACAATCCGGATATTACCTTCAGCGTATCACCAGCAACATTCACTCTGACCACAGGTGAATCTCAAGTATTAACCATTACCGCCAGCTCCAGTGGTGCCAGTAGTGGCTCACAGGCCATTGGCTACATTAACCTGACATCGAGCGATGCTGATATACCTGATTTACATATGCCCGCCTTTGTTACGGTCAATACCACTAATTTACCGGAGTCTGTCGCGGTTGATATCCGCCGTAATTCGGGTGCTTATGTCCTGCGTGATACCACTGCGATTGCCATCACTGATTTAACAGCACGTGTATACGGCTTACAAAAAGCAACCATCACCGAAGTATTGTTACCTCAGGATTCAGATAACAGCACACCATTCGACAGCAATACTGATGGTGTCTTACAAACCAATGTAACCTTGAATAACGATTCTCCACTGTTTTGGATTAATCTGGCCCAATCAACGGCAGATGATATGGATTTATTCGTCGGTTTAGATACCAATGGCGATGGCGTAGCCGATGAGAGTGAATTACTTTGTTCATCGATTAGTCCTACCTCAGACGAGGTATGTGAACTCGAAAATGCCGTGGCCGGTGACTATTGGATTCTGGTGCAAAACTATACTGCTACCGAGCAAGTTGATAGCACCTTGCTGCGTTATGCCTATGTGCCTGAGACCGATGCCGGTAATCTCACAGTATCGTCAATACAAAATCAACCTGCCTTTGTGCCGTTCGACATAACCCTCAGTTGGTCCGATGATATGCAAGAGGGGGACGTTTTCTTAGGTGCCTTTGATTTAGCGACTGACTCAGATCCGGGATCGGTTGGAAATCTGGGACGTACGATTGTGGTGCTGAATCGAATCCAAGATGATGTGAGTCTGAGTTTCAGTAATACTACACCGGCAGAGGGTGATCGTGTATCGGTTACTGTTGATGTGCTATCAAACCGCTCAGATGAAGCGATTGACTATACTATCGATGCGCTCATTCCGGTGGGTCTGACTGTTGACGAAACATCCATTGCTACCTCTGATGGCTCAATGGCCAACGTCTCGAGTGCCGCCAATGGTACTCAGGTCAGCTGGTCTCCAAGCCGAGCGGCCTATGATCCATCCCTGAATACCTACCTATCATCAACCAGTGTCACTGATAGTACCTGCCAAGTGCCAAACTTAGGGCAGGGCAGTGGCTATCTGGATCTGGAACAATTTGGTGTTAACTTTAACTCCATGGATGGTGACGAGGGCGCAACCCGGTATGCCATTCCGTTTAAGTTTTTGGATACCGTCTATGATGATTTCTATATCTCAGCCAATGGCATCATCACCTTAGGCGCGGCACCGCCGAATACATCCTTCGTGCATCAGCGCGTTCCATCCGCTGAAGAGCCAAATAATCTGGTGGCGCCATTGTGGCGTGACTTCCAACTCAGCAAAGAGACTGGCTCTGGTGTGAGTGTGGCCTCTGCGGGTCCTTGGATTATCGTCGAATTTGATGATATGCGACCATTCAGCTACTACGATGGCGATACCAGCATTACTGATATGTTGGACTTTGAGATGTTGATCAACAGCGACACGGGTGATTTCTATTTTGCCTACGCTAATGTCACTCAAGGTGGCGGCGATGATATGGGTGGCACCATTGGTTGGGAAAACGGCGATGGTACCAGCGGTGATTATCTCATATATGTAGGTGGTCTCTACGACGATGGTCTGGGTGATACTGGATCATTTACTGAGGTCAATGATACTCTGGTGGTTTGTTACGAGGCGGTAACTCCCAACAGTGACCCATTAACCCTGACATTCGATGTGATAGTGGATGCCGGTACGACATCACAGACACTGACAACCGTATTGACCAGTGATGTGTCACTTGCTGGTGGAATGCCTGAATCCAGTGAGTATGACCTCAGAGTGGGCGGCAACATTGTCATTGATCCACGCATAGGTACCTTAAACACGCAAGAAGATACGCCAATCACAATTACCGTCAACTACACCTCGCCTTCAGCGAACAATACCATTACCGTTAGCGCTGATTCTGGCACAGTGGGTGAATTGAGTAGTATGTCATCTGGTGCGATGTTTGATATTACACCTGACACTGACTTCAATGGTACTATCGCTGCGACTATAACGATCACGAGTGATGATGATCCACAGCTATCGGCCACTGATAGCTTCCTAATCGAAGTGCTACCTGTCAATGATGCGCCAACGGTAACTGCGACTTCATCTGGTTCTAATACAGTCACACTGACTGCTAATGCATCGGATGTCGACAGTAATAATCTAACCTACAATTGGACCCAAACAGCGGGACCAACGGTCACCATTAGCAACGCTGATCAATCGACAGCGACTGTGAGTAATGCCAATGCAACCTCTGGTACGTTGACCTTCCAGGTAACTGTGAGTGATGGCGAGTTCGAAGCAACCGCTTCGACTTCAATCACCGTCACAGCAACACCCCCACCACAGCCACCCTCGAATGGTGGTGGCGGCGGTGGCTCCACCGGACCTTGGACATTCATGGTACTGATGATGTTGTTCATTGCCCGATTGTGGCGTAACCGCTCACTCACGAGCGGCCATGGGAGATAATATGTATCGTTTAGTGTATGTAATATGTGCCCTGTTATTGGCCGGTTGCTCTGAGCCGGAGTCGACTGATGTTGCTCCGGTTCAGCAAGAATCGCAAAAGCCGAAGAATCAGGTTGAAGCAGTTGCTCAACAGCTTGCCGAGGCAGAGGTTAAAATGATTACAGCAACGGTAAGGTATATTGATCTGGAAGGTGGCTTCTACGGGCTAGTGACAGCTGATGGCGAGCGCTACTTACCAACCAACCTCGCTGAGGAATATCAAACAGATGGAACAGTACTGGTTTTTAAAACAAAACCAGTCACTGACCGGGTCAGTATTCAGCAGTGGGGAACCATGGTGGAGTTATATCAGGTCAAAGCGAATCTAATTGCTCAGGATAGTGAGCTATAGAATCAGACAGTGGCTTACAGCATGGGTTTTAAAAAGCGACCGGTATGAGAGATGGCAATTTCGGTGACATCCTCCGGGGTACCAGCTGCAATGATCTGACCCCCACCGTCACCACCCTCAGGACCTAAATCGATAATCCAGTCTGCGGTTTTTATGACATCGAGATTGTGTTCAATGACCACCACGGTATTGCCATGATCGCGCAGTCGATGTAGCACGGCCAACAGCTGTTTGACATCGTGAAAATGCAGACCAGTTGTGGGTTCATCTAAAATATAGAGCGTTTTGCCAGTATCACGTTTAGATAACTCTTTCGATAGTTTCACGCGTTGAGCTTCACCCCCAGACAGGGTCGTTGCTGATTGCCCAAGCCGGATGTAGGACAGGCCGACATCCATCAGGGTTTGCAGGCGCCGTTTGATAGCTGGAATGGCATCAAAAAACTGCCGTGCGTCCTCGACGGTCATTTCGAGTATTTCGTGAATATTTTTACCCTTATACTGGATGTCCAATGTTTCTCGACTGTAGCGCTTACCTTTACACACATCGCACTTAACATAGATATCCGGAAGGAAGTGCATTTCTACTTTGATTAAGCCATCACCCTGGCATGTCTCACATCGCCCACCTTTAACATTGAAACTAAACCGTCCGGGTTTATAGCCTCTCGAGCGAGCCTCTTGAGTGCCAGCGAATAGCTCGCGGATCGGTGTAAATATGCCGGTATATGTCGCTGGATTTGAGCGGGGTGTGCGTCCGATAGGACTTTGGTCAATATCGACCACCTTATCGAGAAATTGTAAGCCATCGATACTGAGGTGAGGAGCGGCTGTTAATGTCGTCGCATGGTTTAATTTTGTCGCTGCCAGTGGATACAACGTATCGTTAATCAGTGTCGATTTGCCCGAGCCGGAAACTCCCGTAATACAGGTCATGATCCCAACTGGAATTTCCAGAGTTACAGACTTCAGATTATTACCGGTAGCGCCGGTCAGAATTAGCATCAGTTGCGGGTCATATTCTGTGCGCTGTTTAGGCACTTCAATGGCCTGCATCCCTGACAGATACTGACCCGTAAGCGAATCTTTATTGGCGATGAGTTGTTCGACCGTTCCCTGAGCCACAATCTCTCCACCGTGTACCCCAGCGCCCGGGCCTATATCCAGCACATGATCGGCTTTGCGTATGGCATCCTCATCGTGCTCCACAACTAGCACGGTATTGCCCATGTCTCGCAATTTGATGAGTGTTTTCAGTAACCGGTCATTATCTCGTTGATGAAGGCCAATGGAGGGCTCATCGAGAATATACATCACACCTACTAAACCGGCACCAATTTGGCTCGCCAGTCGAATTCGCTGCGCTTCGCCGCCTGAGAGGGTCTCAGCACTGCGCTCCATTGATAAGTAATCGAGTCCAACATTCACTAAGAAACCAAGTCGGGCGATGATTTCCTTGATGATTTTATCGGCGATTTCGGCACGATAGCCCTCAAGAGAAAGCCCCTCGACCACTTTTAATGCATCGCCAATAGAACGTCTGGTTAGGCTTGGTAGGTCATGTTCATCGACAAACACATGGCGTGCATCACGACACAGCCTGGTGCCATCACAGGATGGGCAACTGGTAGTCACCAGATACTTCGCTAATTCTTCACGGACAGCAATCGACTCGGTCTCCTTAAAACGTCGCTCCATGTTGGGTATCACACCTTCAAATGGATGACGGCGATTGACTTTATCACCGCGATCATTGACGTAAGTAAAGGTAATTGCTTCGCGTCTACTGCCATACAAGATGATTTTTTGAATGTTCTCAGGCAGGTCTTCAAATGCTGTATCAATGTCGAAGTCATAATGCATGGCAAGTGAATTAAGCATCTGAAAATAATAGATATTTCTGCGATCCCAACCACGGATAGCTCCACCTGATATGGGTAGCTCAGAGTTGGTGATGACCCGCCCAGGCGCAAAAGTCTGATGAATTCCAAGGCCATCACAGGTACTGCAGGCTCCGGCTGGATTATTGAATGAAAAAAGCTTTGGTTCTAATTCGGCGATGCTATGACCACAGACAGGACAGGCAAATCGTGCCGAAAAAAGCATGTCAGGTTGATCACCATCCATAAAGGCAACCTTTGCCAGACCGTCACCTAAATCAGTCGCGGTCTCAAATGATTCTGCCAGCCTCTGCTTGATATCGTTACGAATTTTCAATCGGTCGACAACCACATCTATGGTATGTTTTTTCTTTGGATCGAGGGTCGGCATCTCGGCCAGATCGACCACAAAGCCATCCACTCGGGCGCGAATGAAGCCCTGTGCTTGTAGCTCATTAACTAGTTGCAAATGTTCACCCTTACGCTCCTTGATCACTGGAGCGAGGACCATCACTTTGGTCTCTGGTTGCAAGGCTAAAATCTGATCGACCATTTGGCTGATACTTTGCGCTTCCAATGGCTCATTGTGGTCGGGACAACGCGGAATACCGGCACGAGCAAATAGCAGACGCAGGTAGTCATAAACTTCGGTGATCGTACCTACAGTTGAACGTGGGTTGTGTGAGGTCGATTTTTGTTCAATGGAGATTGCCGGTGATAACCCTTCAATATGGTCGTAGTCCGGCTTTTCCATTAAAGACAAGAATTGTCGGGCATAAGCCGATAATGATTCGACATAACGACGTTGTCCTTCGGCGTAGAGGGTATCAAAAGCCAATGAGGATTTACCCGAGCCTGATAGTCCAGTAATGACAATAAATTGGTCGCGGGGAAGGCTGACATCTATGTTTTTCAGGTTGTGGGTTCTTGCCCCACGAATTTCGATTTTTTCCATCTTAAGAACTATTTGACTGGGCGCTAATTAATTACACTATTTCTGGGCAAAACTGATAGTATAACGCCTCCTCGAGAGGACCGGTAATAGAAACTCTTTTTACGATGAAATTAACCCAACTGGAGCAACGAGCAGCAATAACAATCGCTGGCATTTATGGTCTGCGAATGCTGGGTTTGTTTTTGGTATTGCCGGTGCTGGTTGTCTATGCCCAAGGATTACCAGACTATAGTGTCATATTGGCCGGACTCGCGGTTGGTATCTACGGTCTTGGTCAGGCCTTCCTGCAGATACCTCTGGGTTATTTATCAGACCGATTTGGTCGCAAGCCAATCATCATCGCCGGGCTATTAATTTTTGCTTTAGGTAGTTACATAGCCGCTGAAAGTACCACTTTAACAATGCTGGTTATAGGTCGTGCGATTCAGGGGGCCGGTGCCATTGCCAGTACCTTAATGGCGTTTGTCTCAGATTTAAGCAGACCAGAGGTGCGCTCAAAATTAATGGCAGGGATTGGTGCAACAATCGGTTTTGCCTTTGTTCTATCCCTGATCCTCGGGCCATGGCTGACAGTGCATATCGGCGTTAGTGGGTTATTTTATTTCACCGCTGTGTTATCAATCGCAGCGATTGCTGTGGTGATTTGGTTAGTACCTGAAGAGCAACAAACTCATATCGACAACTCCCATGTGTTACCGGTAACAGCACAAATGAAATCGGTATTTGCTAATCAGCAATTGCAGTTGATGAATGCCAGTATTTTTGCACTCCATTTGCTGTTAACTGCCATGTTTGTGGTTATTCCACTGAAGTTACTTAGCAACGGCTTACCACTGGAAGATCACTCAATTACTTATCTAATGGTGATGGTGGCCAGCTTCCTGCTGATGTTGCCCATGATGATTTGGACTGAGAAGAAGCGACAACATGTGACGGCCATTTCACTGGCGTTATTCATGCTGGTTGTTGCCACGTTATTGCTGTCTGTGCAGCCATCACTGATGGTGATATTGGTTTGTCTGGGACTATTCTTTTTTGCCTTCAATTTTTTGGAAGCCATGATCCCCTCAATCGTGTCCCGCCTGTGTGCAGCAAAACAGCGCGGTACGGCCATGGGATTTTACTCCACTAGCCAATTTTCCGGGGCATTTCTGGGTGGTTTACTCGCCGGCTACTGTCTGCAGGCACTTGATGAACAGATCTTGTTTTGGATTCTGTGTTTGATTTGCCTTATCTGGTTCACAGCGATCAGAATCTGGTTACAACCAGTCGCAGAAAAAACTGACACATAAAACAGTAAAAAGCCCTACCATTCAGCCCTGAGAGTGGTATCCTATGACGTCTAAAATAATTCATATAAAGAGGATTTCTACATGGCGCGTAGTGGCATAAATAAGGTAATTTTGGTCGGTAATTTAGGACAGGATCCTGAAGTTAAGTATATGCCTAATGGTGATGCCGTGGTGAATATCTCTATCGCGACCAGTGAAACCTGGCAGGATAAAGCCAGCGGTGAGAATCGTGAAAAAACCGAATGGCATCGTGTTGTGATGTTCCGTCGTCTGGGTGAAATTGCCGGTGAATATCTGAAGAAGGGCTCAAAAGTCTATATCGAAGGTAAGCTCCAGACACGCAAGTGGCAGGCTCAAGATGGCTCAGATCGCTATACCACAGAGGTGGTCGCGAATGACATGCAGATGCTCGACTCTCGCGGACAAGGTGGCATGGGTGGTGACGCAGCCTCAGCGGGCGCTGCTGCAGGTGGATTCTCTGCTCCTCAAAGCGCTCCTCAGACTGCGGCTCCTGCAAATCAGCCAGCAACACCATCGACCAATGATGTCTTTGATGACGACATCCCATTTTAAGTCTAAGTAGCCAGATTATTCGATTTAATCTGGCTTAAAGTACCTTCATATAATTTTACATTCTAAATTCTAGAACCTTAGGTGAATTGCGCGTATTCAGCTATACTTCATCTGTTTTACTTTTCAGTGGTTATTGTCATGCGTTTGTTAAGCCTTTTACTCAGTGTTTTGCTGTCTGTCTCTGTGATGGCACAGGGCTTTCCTGCGAACGTCAATGTCACGACTGTGATCACCACTCAATTACGTCCAACTGCCTGGGTCTCTGGCGAAGTAGTCAGTCCGAACAACTCGACAATTGCTGCTGAAGTAAATGGCCGGGTCGTAGCGTTAGCCGAGCTCGGCACAGCTGTTAATCAGGGTGAGATTGTCGCTCGCATTGACGACTCACGACTTTCTCTGCGCGCTAAAGAAGCAGAAGCCTCCATTGCCAGCAGTCGCGCACGGTATGAATTCTTAGCTTCAGAAGTTACTCGAATCAAAGCTCTGGAAAAACGTAATTTATCAGCCAAAACTGAGCTTGACCGAACCATCAGTGAGCGTGATTCAGCCAAGAGTGATGTTGCAGAGGCTGAGTCTCGATTAGCACAAATTAAACAAGACATAGAGTTCGCAAGCATTCGTGCACCATTTGATGGTTTGATCACACATCGACTGAGTAACGTGGGAGAATTTGTTCAGGTCGGGGCTGGCGTTATTCGCATGGTTGAAACCTCTAACACTGAAGCGAGTATCTTCGTGCCCATTACTTCTTATCCATTTATTAAACAAGGTGAGTCACTCGCGATCGATTCAGCATTGGGTCGAGACGAAGCTAAAGTAAAGTCACTCATTCCGGTGGCAGAAACTCGCAGTCACCTCATGGAAATCAGACTGGATATGAGTTCGCTAAGTTGGCCCATTGGCTTAAAAATACGCGCTGCGGTTCCCAATGCCGAGGCCAAGCAGGTCGTAGCACTTCCCCGTGATGCTCTGGTACTCCGACGTGACGGTGTTTCGGTATTTCTGGTCAGAGACAACAAGGCTGTACAAGTACCTGTTCAAGTGGGTATTGGTCAAGGCGATCTCGTTGAAGTGATTGGCGATGTTCAACCGGGCGACCAAGTCATTATTCGCGGCGCAGAGCGGTTGTTCCCAGGACAAGAGGTCAATATCAAAGAGTCTAATAGTCACTTAGTATCGGATAAGTAATTACCATGGGTATTACACAGAGTGCACTGAGAAATCCTACAGCGGTCATTGTGGCCATCCTGTTGGCGATGTTGTTTGGTATTATCAGTATCACACAGTTGCCCATTCAATTAACGCCCGATATCTCACAGCCTGAAATTACCATTCAAACCAACTGGCGTGGTGCAGCACCTGAAGAAATTGAGTCTGAGATTATTGAACGGCAAGAGGATGTCCTAAAGGGTTTGCAGGGCGTGACCTATATGGAGTCGTCATCGAATTTCAGCAATGGCAACATTACTCTCTACTACAAGACTGGAGCAAACCTAAACCGTGCTTTGATTGATGTCATGAATGCGCTTAATCAAGTGCCATTCTATCCCCCAGATGCTACCGAGCCGGTCATCACTGTAGGTGGTGATAAAGTATTCAATGCCATTGGTTGGTTTGCACTGAAAACCAAACCTGGAAATGAGCGTGAAGTTGCGACGTATTATGATTATGTCGAAGAGGTGGTTCAGGCACGAATTGAACGTGTATCCGGCGTCGCCCGTGCGAATGTATTTGGTGGTATCCGTTCTGAGTTGCGGGTGACTTTTGATCCATACAAGGTCGCCGCCTTGGGTTTAAATATCCCCGAACTTGCTGGTCGTCTGGCCGGAAATACCGATACCTCAGGCGGATTTAATGATGTTGGCCGACGTAAATATACCTTACGCTATTCAGGCAAATACGGTGCCGGACAATTAGCACAAATGGTATTGGAATGGCGCGATGGGCAACCTGTGTATTTATCAGATGTTGCTACCGTCAGTCAGACCTATGAGGATAGAACCGGCATTCTGACGCTTGACGCAGAGCCTGCTATTGCGCTGGGTATCACCGCCGAAACAGGCGTTAATGTGATTGAGGTAATGGCTGAGTTAAAGGCGGCTGTGAAAGAGTTAAATGAAGGGCCATTAGTACGCGAAAATTTGCAGATCATTCAGATGTATGATGAATCAGTTTACATCAATGATTCCATGAGTTTAGTGCGTAACAACCTGCTGTTGGGAATGATTTTGGCTATCAGTGTATTGTGGTTCTTCTTACGTAAATTCCGTGCCACCTTGATTGTAGCAGTAGCAATACCGATTTCGATCATCGTTACCCTGATTGTCATGAACATGCTGGGTCGAAGCCTGAATATTATTTCCATGGCTGGACTCGCCTTTGCTGTGGGTATGGTGCTTGATGCCGCCATAGTAGTGCTAGAGAACATTGTCAGACTGCGAGAGAAGGGCGAATCAACAGAGCAGTCGGCACTCATGGGGGCAGGGCAAGTATGGGGTGCATTACTGGCATCGACCGCTACTACGGTTTCTATCTTTCTGCCGATCGCTTTTCTGGAAGCTGTCTCTGGTCAGTTATTCGCCGATCTGGCTATTACCATTTCCACCGCTGTTGTTATCTCATTGATTATTGCGATAGCAGTTATTCCAACGGCAGCGAGAAACTTGCTGGCACAGGTTAAAGAAGAAGATCCTCATAAGGGGTGGTGGCAGTCAATCACCAAGGGGATCATGACCATCACTTCGACCCCAGCGCGACGGGCATCATGGGTTGCTGGTCTAATGGCTTTTTCAATTATCGGTAGTTGGGCTATCTTCCCAGCAGTGGATTACCTACCTAAAGGTAATCAGAATCAGTTTGGCGCTTTCATATTACCGCCACCTGGACAGAGTTATCTGGCTGCCAGATTGGAAATGTCCGATACCGTCAATAGCCGACTTAAACCCTATCTGACGGGTGAGAAGCAACCACAAATAGCCCATACCTGGATGGGTTTCTTTGGTAATTTTGGTTTCATGGGTGGCCGCGGTGTTCATCCCGAGGAGATTCAGGATATCTTGGGGGTTGTTAATGGCGTATTACTCTCAGGCTTCCCAGATACCATTGCCTTCGCTGCACAATCGCCGATTTTTGATGGTTTGGGTGGTAGTCGTCAGATTAATGTCGATATTCAGGGCAATGATGTCGATAATCTGTTGACCGCAGCTCAGGTAGGTTTTGACTCGATATCACAAGCTTTGGAAGGGGCTCAGATTCAGCCGACACCGGGATTGACGCTAGCAGAGCCTGAGTTACGTATGGTACCTAATGAGCGAGCGATTGCTGAGGCGGGTTGGACCCGACAGCAGGTCGCTTCACTATCTCAGGCCATGGGTACTGGATTATACATTGGCGACTATTTTAACGGTCAGCGTCGCTTGAATGTGCTGTTGCGAAGTACTAATTGGGATGCGCCTGAAGATTTAGCGGCCATTCCTTTATTTACACCCGATGCTGGCGTGCAACCGTTCGGTAAATTGGTCGATCTGAAGCGGACTGCTGGTCCTAGTTCAATCCGCCGAGTCAATCGTCAAAGGACCATTACTTTGCAAGTAACACCACCCGATAATGTTAGTCTTGATGAGGCGATATCAGTGATCAAGGAGCAGTCTGAGTCCATGATTCTCTCAACCCTGTCTGAGAGTGGACGAATTGAATATCGCGGTAGTGCTGAGGCGCTAACAGAGGCGATCAAAAACATGAGTAAGAGCTTCATCCTGGCAATCATTATCCTGTATTTACTCATGTCTGCATTGTTCCGTTCATTCAAGGATTCATTACTCGTATTGTTGACCATCCCGCTTGCAACAATCGGTGGCTTGTTATTGCTGCGTATTACGGATCTAGTCATTTTCCAGCCGTTAGATCTGTTAACCATGATTGGTTTTGTGATACTGCTCGGACTGGTCGTTAACAATGCGATTTTGCTGGTCTATCAAACCAGAAACGGCGAGCGGGATGGACTTAATCGACGTGATGCCGTCGAGGCTGCTATTCGCGTGAGAATTCGTCCAATCCTGATGAGTACACTGACGAGCCTGTGTGGTATGCTGCCGTTATTACTCGTGCCCGGCGCT
>CAXRAF010000084.1:0-5557 GCA_964228485.1 Alteromonadales bacterium
ATTGATGGGGAGTGAGCGACGAATATCCATGATTTCAAATATGTTAATAGAATCTTCTCAGATCCATGCCTTTGTAGAGCTCAGCGACCTGCTCACCATAGCCATTAAAGGGTAGTGTTGCCATTCGCTTAATACCAGATAACGTTCCTGTGGTTAGTCGACGTTCAACCGCCTGACTCCAACCTGGGTGAGGCACCTCAGGATTGACATTGGCATAAAAGCCATACTCACGCGGAATAGATACCTGCCAGCTATTTTTGGGCTGTCGTGAAGTAAAGTGGATACGCACAATCGATTTAATTCCTTTAAAACCATATTTCCAAGGCACAACAAGTCGTATGGGTGCGCCATTTTGCGGTGGCATTTCTTTCCCATACATACCAACTGCCATCAGAGTGAGTGGATTCATGGCTTCATCCATTCGTAATCCCTCAACATATGGCCAGTCAAGCGAGGAAAAACCAAATGCACCTCGACGTTGCTCGGGAAACTGTTGCTTGTCTTCGAGTGTCTCAAACATGACATATTTAGCATCAGACTCAGGTTCCAGATGTTTGATCAGTGATGCCAGTGGAATACCTAACCATGGGATGACCATTGACCAGCCTTCAACGCAACGCATGCGATAGATACGCTCTTCAATATCGAATTTACTCAGCCAGTCTTCAAGATTAACTGCACCTTTGTTCTTAACCTTACCGGTGACGTTTACTGTCCAAGGCTTGGTTTCAAATTCTTGCGAAAGGAATTTTGGCTCTTCTTTATCTAAGCTGAATTCATAAAAGTTGTTATAAGACGTTGCTACCTGCTCCGTAGTCTGAATCTCATCAGTGCTATAACTGGCATTTTTCTTAAAGTCCATTGCGGCAAGTGGTTTCGGCTTGAACTCGTCTCCAAATAGTCGATCAAATAGGTCAGCATTAGATTTTGCACTGATCCCGACGAGACCCGATGCGGCCATAGCCTTAACCAGACTACGGCGAGAAATATAAGCAGATTCAGAGGTGATTTCACTTGGTTTGATATCAGAAGGTTTCTTAATGAGCATGTTCGATCCCAGTAGTATTCATATGTATATAGACTATGAACAACTACGAATGTTACATATTTTTAGACTTGTGATGCAGCACTCCTGTAACCGCATCATCTCAGGAGCTACTAGGCTTCAGTTTTGTTCCGTTGCTGTCTGCGCTCGGCACGCAGCTTGCGGATTTGCAACAGAGTAAACACAGGCCCTGACAAGGCATATAGACTAAAAACTGGAAACAGAACCATGGGGGGATTTGAGGCAATCATGATCATAATCAAAACCATGATCAAAACAGTGACGAACGGCACCTTACCTTTCCAGTTAACATTCTTGAAGCTGTGATAGCGAAAGTTACTCACCATCAACAGAGCCGTGACTGCAGTAGTGATTGCAATGGGCACCGCAAGCGCACTGCCATCCCACCCCATCTTTTCGCCGAACCACACTAGACTGACGAGGACAGCTGCAGCACCCGGAATAGGTAAGCCTTGGAAGTAATTCTTATCGGTTGTCTCTGGCATGACATTAAAACGCGCTAATCGTAGCGCACCACAAATAACAAATGCGAAGGCAGCCAGCCAACCGAGTTTACCCAATGAGGTCAGATCTGCCCAGGTATAAACAATCAATGCCGGAGCAACACCAAATGAAACAATATCCGCGAGACTGTCAAATTCTGCACCAAAATCACTTTCTGTGCCTGTCATGCGGGCAACACGACCATCAAAACTATCCATAAGCATAGCAATAAATAAAGCAAAACAGGCCTCGGCATATTTGCCTGACATGGATGCCACCATGCCATAAAAACCACAAAAAACACCTAATGTGGTTAATATATTGGGGAGCAAGAAAATGCCACGCTGACGTTTAGTTTTAGTGTTCATAGTTAATAGTCTAATACTGCTGATGGATATTATTATCCTTGATCTGATCCAATAGCGCAAAAACTAATCTTGCACTTGTCAGTCATGGATGTTTTATTGACAAGTTGTAATGATGTGTCAAACTAGCTTGTAGAATCTGTACTCGCTAATTTCCCAATGAAAAGCACCCTACTTCAGCAAAAAGTGTTAATCGGTTTACGTCCCGATGGCAGCAAGTTTCGTCCAAGCGATTGGGCTGAGCGTATGTGTGGCACACTTAGCACATTTAGAAATAGACGTATTTACTACTCTCCTATGCTTAGACCCGCAGTCAGAGATGGCATTAAGTGCGTCATCGTTGATAGCAAATTAAGTGATAAGCACCCGGAGATATTTCAGCAAGTGATGGATTTTGCCAAACTGAATCAATTACAAATGGCTGATGAGTAGTAAGTCACAAAAACAAAGCTAATTAGAGCCTCAATCTACCCATCTAACTGATTTCCATATATAGTAGTTAATATATCTTATCCAATCGGGAGCATTTGGAGACAGGACATGAAGACTCTGGCAGGATTAGCTTTATTACTGATATCACTGACTCTGGCACTGCCCAGTTATGCATCAGAGAAATCTACGAAGGTCACTTATAAGTGGGTTGACGATAATAACATCACTCAATTCACAGAACGTCCTCCCAAAGATCGTGCTTACGAAAAAATTATTGTAACTTCAAGTGGTGGACGTGAAGTTCAGGAAGTATCAAAAACAGAGGCCGTGAGTGATGCCAAAAAATCGGCCAACTCCACACTCGATGAATTCCAACAAGCCAATGAACGTAACTGCACAATAGCCAGACAGAACATGGAGGTACTGCAGAACATGGCTAGAATTCGAGTCACAGAAAATGGCGAAGAGCGCATTCTGTCACCGGAAGAGAAACAAGCCCGAGTTGAAGAAACCCAGAAACAAATTGATATTTATTGCAAGGCGCCAGCTGCAACTAACTAGCCTTACTGATGGAGCACATTGCGTGTGCTCCATCTGGTCATACCCAATTATGAAAACGCGATTTGCTCGTTTTCAATGCCCACTTTGATAACATCACCCTCAGAATACTGACCGGATAATATTGCCTGAGCCATGGGGTTTTCTAGTCGCTGTTGCAACACCCTCTTTAGCGGTCTGGCACCGAATACCGGATCAAAGCCTGCTTCTGATATTGCTTTATAAGCCTCCTCAGAAACCTGTAACTCAAAGCCCCTATCGGTGAGACGATCCTGTAATTGCCTTATCTGAATTTCGGCAATCACTTTCAACTGCGCCATTGTCAACGGATGGAACACAACCATGTCATCAATTCGGTTAATGAATTCAGGCCTGAAGTGCTCTGCTACTACCTCTGATGTCGCCGCTTTCATTTGCTCATACAAATCTGAATCATTTGTCTCAGATTGAGCGATAGCCTGAATACGATCCGAACCGAGGTTAGAGGTCATGATGATTACTGTGTTACGGAAATCCACTGTTCTGCCCTGACCATCGGTCAAGCGACCATCATCGAGAACTTGCAAGAGAATATTAAAGACATCCGGATGGGCTTTCTCTATCTCATCAAGCAGCACTACAGAATAAGGTTTGCGTCTGACTAGCTCTGTCAAATAACCGCCCTCCTCATAACCCACATAACCAGGAGGTGCACCAATTAATCGTGCGACTGAATGTTTCTCCATGAACTCTGACATATCGATACGCACGATGGCATCTTCAGTATCAAATAGGAAATTGGCCAGTGCTTTACAAAGCTCAGTTTTACCGACCCCTGTGGGTCCTAAGAATAAAAATGAGCCATTAGGTCGTGATGGATCGGATAAGCCTGCACGCGAACGACGTATCGCATTAGCTACTGAGGAAACAGCCTCCTCTTGGCCAACAACTGTCTCGTGGATTTTGCTTTCCATTTGTAGCAATTTATCTCGCTCGGCACCCAGCATCTTGGCCACAGGAATGCCTGTCGCACGAGACAATACCTCGGCCACTTCGACATCTGTCACCTTATTTCTCAGTAGCGTCATTTGCTGTGTCTCAGCTTCTGCCGCCTTCTTAAGTTGCTTCTCTAATTCAGGAATTCGGCCGTATTGAAGCTCTGACATTCGTGCTAAATCACCGGCTCGGCGCGCGGTTTCAATATCAAGCCGCGTGCGCTCTAAGTCTTCCTTAATCGATTGCGTGCCTTGAAGAGCGACCTTTTCTGAAGTCCAAATATCGTCTAAATCGGCATATTTGCTCTGTAATGCGAGTATTTCATCGCGAAGATTTTGTTGCCGCTGCTTAGATGCATCGTCTGATTCTTTCTTAACTGCTTCCTCTTCGATTTTGAGCTGAATCAAGCGGCGCTCTAGTTGATCGAGCTCTTCTGGCTTGGAATCAATCTCCATGCGAATACGACTGGCTGATTCATCAATGAGATCAATCGCTTTATCAGGCAATTGCCGATCTGAGACATAGCGATGGGATAATGTCGCTGCAGCCACGATAGCGGGATCGGTAATTTCAACACCATGATGGATCTCATAGCGTTCCTTTAGGCCACGGAGAATCGCGATGGTATCTTCTACTGATGGTTCATCAACCAGCACTTTCTGGAAACGTCGCTCAAGTGCCGCATCCTTCTCGACATACTGTCGGTACTCATCCAGTGTGGTCGCGCCGACACAATGCAGTTCACCACGTGCCAACGCCGGTTTAAGCATATTTCCGGCATCCATGGCACCCTCGGACTTACCTGCACCGACCATGGTATGAAGTTCATCAATGAACAGAATGATCTGTCCCTCTTGTTTTGACAGATCGTTTAAGACCGCCTTGAGACGCTCCTCAAACTCACCACGATATTTAGCACCTGCAATCAGCGCCCCCATATCCAGAGAGAGTAGGCGTTTATTCTTGAGTCCCTCAGGGACTTCATCGTTAATAATTCGTTGTGCTAAGCCCTCGATGATTGCGGTTTTACCCACCCCAGGCTCACCAATTAAAACGGGGTTATTTTTTGTACGTCGTTGTAAAACCTGAATCGTTCTACGTATTTCGGCATCTCGTCCGATGACCGGGTCGAGCTTACCCTGCTCTGCTCTATTGGTCAGATCAACGGTAAACTTTTCCAACGCCTGACGTTGATCTTCAGCATTTTCGGAGCTGACATTCTCGCCGCCACGGATAGAATCTATCGCAGATTCAACTTTCGCTTCATCTGTGCCAAGTCCTTTGAGCATATCACCCAAGGCACCCTTATCTTGCACAGCAGCGAGTACAAATAATTCGCTGGCTATATATTGGTCTTTTCTCTTCTGCGCTAATTTGTCACAGCGGTTCAGAATTCTACCAAGTTCAGTGGATATATGAATGTCATCACTCCCCTCAACTTGGGGTAGCTGGTCCAATTTGCTTGCGAGTTGTGAACGAAGACTGTTGATATTCACACCTGCCTGATTGAGTAGCAGACCGATGCTATTATTTTCTTGATTGAGCATAGCGCTCAACAGGTGAATTGGTTCTATAAACTGGTGATCACGTCCTAAAGCTAGCGACTGAGCATCAGCAATGGCCAGTTGAAATTTACTGGTTAATTTATCCATTCTCATGATACATACCTCGTCATGAT
>CAXRAF010000085.1:0-17299 GCA_964228485.1 Alteromonadales bacterium
TTATTCAGTTCACGAGGCCGATTGCTCTGCTGAAATTGCCGCAGTGTATTGATACATCACAATAGATGCTGCGATACTGACATTTAAACTCTCTACCTTACCAAACTGTGCAATTGCCAGGCGCCTAATTTCAGGATAGTCATCAGCATTAAAACTGATACCTAATTCTTCATTGCCAAAAACAAAAGCCGATTTTTTCGGTAGCGTCGCCTCGTGAAGCATTTCACTGTTTTTCGGCTCGAGTATAAAGAACTCATAGCCGTCTTCTTTGAGTGCTTTGTAACAGGCCTCGAAATCATCATAAAACTTGGCAGGAACATATTTAAATGCTCCTTTAGCAGGAGATGGGTCAAACTGACCGATGTTGATTAGGTGAACTGAGTGGGCTCCAAACGCCTGAGCAGAGCGAAAAATTTTCGCCACGTTGTAGCTCGCTTTTAAGTTATCCAGAATAATGACAAAATCGTGAATTCCCGGCTCTGCGAACAAATTCACACGACGATGCTTTTCATATCTTATTTCTGCTTGTTTTTGCCGGACTGTCTTAGTTCTGCCCATGGAGTTTTCTTATTGCTTCATTTCTGCGGAATAATACACTAAATACGTCGTTTTAGAGTGCTTGTGCTGGTAGATTGTACTAAATTTTGGCACACTTCTGGATTGATTTTTCTTTTCTACCGCCGACCAAATCCATCGCCTGATTGGGCGAATGATCGGCAACAGTTGCACCTGGAGAATTACATGAAAATAATCGGTGTCATATCAACAGTGGTGTTCGCTATTTTGATCCAAGCCCAAGTCTTGGCCGAGGATATCGCATTTAATCCTGACGAGTCGGTGATCACAAAACACACTACTCGCATTAAAGGCAAAAAGGTGGCCTATACCGCAGAGACTGGAATGCAACCAGTGTGGGATGAGATGGGTAAAGTCGCAGCCGGTTTATTCTATACCTACTACAAGCGAACTGATGTCGATGACTCGGAAACCAGACCTCTGGTATTTTCCTTCAATGGTGGTCCGGGCTCGGCCTCAGTCTGGATGCATATAGCCTACACCGGTCCGAGAGTATTAAATATTGATTCTGAGGGTTATCCACTGCAGCCATATGGTACCAAAAGCAACCCACACTCAGTACTGGATGTCGCTGACATTGTGTTTGTAAACCCAGTGAATACGGGTTATTCACGTTTGGTGCCTGATGAAGATGGCAAATTACCGAGCAAAGATCAGCAACAGAAAAAATACTTTGGTGTGAATGCAGACATTAAGTATTTGGCTGAGTGGATGAATACCTTCGTCACCCGTCATGAGCGCTGGCGTTCACCCAAGTATCTCATCGGAGAGAGTTATGGCACTGTCAGAGTGTCTGGTCTAGCACTGGAGTTACAAAATGCCCAGTGGATGTATTTGAATGGCGTTGTTTTAGTCTCGCCGACAACCATCGGAATTGACCGGGACGGACCGGTGAGAATGGCTAATCGTTTACCATACTATGCTGCTACTGCCTGGTATCACAAGGTATTGCCTGAACCACTACAATCGATGGAATTTGAGGCCTTACTAGCGGAGGTTGAGCAATATACAATTGACACCTATTTACCTGCGTTAGCCCGTGGTAATACCTTATCTGCTGAGCAGAAAAAAGCCATTGCCGACAAAGTCTCTTACTACTCAGGACTGAGTGTAGAAGATGTGATGGGTAGTCACTTACAGATTGATTTGCAGTTCTTCTGGAAGCGTTTGCTTAACAAAGATGGTTACACGGTCGGTCGATTAGACTCGCGATATTTGGGTATTGACCGCAAAGAGGTCGGTGATAGACCTGATTATTGGGCAGAGCTCACGTCATGGCTGCATAGCTTTACTCCGGCGATTAATCACTACATCCGAACTGAATTGGGTTACAAAACTGATATCAAATATCAGATGTTATCGCGCATGGTTCACCCTTGGGATAGACAAAATAATCGCACCGGCGAGCAGTTACGTCAGGCCATGGCTCAGAATCCGTATCTCCACGTCATGACACAATCGGGTTATTTTGATGGCGCAACCAATTACTTTGACGCCAAGTATAATCACTGGCATTTGGATCCATCAGGGAAAATGAAAGATCGCATGTCCTTTAAAGGTTACATGAGTGGCCACATGATGTATCTCAGAGCTGAGGATTTACAAAAGTCGAATGATGATTTCAGAGCCTTCATCAAAGACACCATGGTCAATCCGAAACAAGCTGCAAAATACAGCCGTTAAAGCACGTTTAAGGCTATTTTGCCGCGCTTGAATTAGCTAGAATACACAACGATTTTTTTGATTAATTAAAATATATTTATGGCAAACACCAGCAAGAAAAACTTTATCACACAGATCATTGATGAAGATCTGAAAAATGGTAAGAACGACGGTCGCGTTAAGACACGTTTTCCACCCGAGCCGAATGGCTTTTTACATATCGGTCACGCAAAAGCCATTTGCCTGAGCTTCAACATTGCTGAAGATTATCAGGGTGCCTGTAACCTGCGTTTTGATGATACTAACCCAGCCAAAGAAGAGGCGGAATATGCGGAATCGATAAAGCGCGACGTCGAGTGGTTGGGTTATCAATGGGCTGATCTGTGCCATGCCTCAGATTATTTTCAACAATTGTATGACTATGCCATTATCTTGATTGAAGAGGGCAAGGCCTATGTCGATAGTCTCAGTGCCGATGAAATTCGGGAATACCGCGGTACATTAACTGAACCTGGTAAAAACAGTCCTTATCGTGACCGAAGTATCGAAGAAAACCTGGATCTGTTTGAACGCATGAAGGCGGGTGAATTTGCCGATGGTGAATATGTGCTTCGCGCTAAGATCGATATGGCTTCACCGAATATGAACATGCGCGATCCGGCAGTATTCCGCATCAAGCACGTGACACACCATAACACCGGCGACGACTGGTGCATTTACCCAATGTACGATTACGCCCATTGTATGTCGGATATGATTGAGGGAATTACCCATTCGCTCTGCACGCTGGAGTTCGAAGACCACCGACCACTATATGATTGGTTTCTAGATAATCTACCGGTGCCTTGTCATCCACAGCAGATCGAGTTTTCACGTCTGTCACTCGAGCACACGGTAACCAGCAAGCGAAAACTCAACGAGCTAGTGACCACAGGCGTGGTCGATGGCTGGGATGATCCGCGAATGCCGACCATATCTGGCATGCGTCGCCGGGGTTATCCGCCTGAAGCGATCAAAGAGTTTGTCAGCCGTATTGGCGTAACGAAAAACAATAATACCATCGAGATGGGATTATTGGAGAGCTGTATCCGTGAGGAATTGGGTGCAAACTGCGCGCGCGTTATGGCGGTACTTAAGCCATTGAAGCTGGTACTGACCAATTATCCAGAGGACAAAGTTGAAATGATGGATGCGCCGTTTCATCCGCAAAAACCGGAGTTGGGTCGACGCGAATTGCCGTTTAGTCGCGAGATCTACATCGACGCCGATGATTTCATGGAAGATGCGCCGAAGAAATATTTCCGTCTGAAACCGGGTGGCTCTGTCAGGCTGAGATATGGTTACATTATCGATTTTGAGCGACTGATAAAGGATGATGACGGCAATATCATCGAAGTGCACTGTACCTATGATCCTGAAACGCGATCTGGACAAGATAAATCAGGTAGAAAAGTTAAAGGCGTGATTCATTGGCTGTCGGCACCGCATGCCCTTGATGCAGAAGTCCGACTGTATGACCGACTATTTACAGTGGCAGCACCGGATGCCCAAGATCAGCCATTTACAAATTTCATCAACTCCGAATCATTGGAGTTACTGGAGCATGCCAAGGTAGAGCCGAGTCTTGGCAGTGCCAATGCCGGGGATGCATTTCAATTTGAACGTCAGGGGTATTTTGTCGCCGACGATGTACTGCATAAATCTGGCGAAAAACTGGTGTTCAATCGTACTGTGACATTAAGAGATAGTTGGGGTAAGGAGCAGAAAAAGTTCTAATCTGAACGGTCTCTGACGAGCAATAATACTGCTGTATTGAAAGGAGCATTTATGTCAGCAACTGAGAGTGGCGATAAAGTCTATCCAGTCGATAGTGACTTTCGTGATAAGGCGTTAATTGATAACGATACCTACTTGTCGATGTATCAGCAATCCATTGCTGACCCAGAAGGATTTTGGGCAGAGCAAGCCAATTGTATTGATTGGATAAAACCTTTTAGCAAGATTAAAGATGTTTCTTATCAAAAGTCTGACTGTCACATACGCTGGTTTGAAGATGGTACTTTGAATGTCAGTGTCAATTGTCTCGACCGCCATCTGCAAACTAAGGGAGACTCTCCAGCCATTGTCTGGGAGGGCGATGATCCTGCTAACGATAAAACCCTGACGTACAACGAACTGCATACCATTGTCTGCCAATTTGCTAATGGTATGCGTGAGCAGGGTGTTCAGAAGGGAGATGTGGTAACCATTTACATGCCGATGATCCCTGAGGCCGCCGCCACCATGTTGGCTTGTGCTCGAATTGGTGCCATTCACTCAGTGGTCTTTGGCGGTTTCTCGCCTGAGGCAATAGCGGGCCGAATTGACGATTGTGACTCTAAATTTGTTATAACTGCCGATGAAGGTGTCCGCGGTGGACGAGCGATCCCTCTCAAAGCCAATGTAGACGCAGCAATCGAACTCACCAAGAAAAATACGATTGATAAGGTGTTCATGATCCGCCATACAGGCGCTGATGTTAACTTTGTTGCCGGTCGTGATGTTGACTATAAAACCATGACAGAGGGTCAACCAACGACCTGTGTGCCAGAGGAAATGTCTGCCGAGGATCCGTTATTTATACTCTATACTTCCGGCTCGACTGGTAAGCCGAAAGGTGTGTTACATACTTCAGGAGGCTATTTGGTTTATGCCAATATGACCTTCAAATATATCTTCGATTATCGTGATAGCGATGTGTATTGGTGTACCGCTGATGTCGGCTGGATCACGGGTCATACCTACATGGTCTATGGTCCTCTATCCAACGGAGCAATCACGGTATTAGCCGAGGGTTTACCCAACTGGCCAGACAGCTCGCGCATTGGCAAGATTGTTGATAAGCACAATATCAATATTCTCTATACAGCGCCCACTGCTATTCGTGCGCTGATGCGAGATGGTGATGCACCAATCCAGCAAAGCTCACGTTCGACATTGCGCTTGATGGGGAGTGTTGGTGAGCCGATAAATCCCGAAGCCTGGGAGTGGTACCACTCAGTGATTGGTAATGGTTCCTGCCCAATTGTAGATACCTGGTGGCAAACTGAGACTGGTGGGGTGTTAATTACGCCGCTGCCGGGTGCTACCGACTTAAAACCTGGTTCAGCCACTCGGCCATTCTTTGGCATAGTGCCAGCGATACTTGACGAGCAGGGAAATGAACTCGAGGGTGCCGCGGCCGGTAATCTCGTCATTAAAGACAGCTGGCCGGGTCAAATGCGCACCGTTTATGGAGACCACGAGCGTTTTATCCAGACCTACTTTTCGACCTACGATAATGTTTACACCACCGGTGATGGTGCCCGTCGCGATGAGGACGGTTACTATTGGATTACAGGCCGTACCGATGATGTATTGAATGTGTCAGGCCATCGACTGGGTACGGCAGAAATTGAAAGCGCATTGGTGCTACATGAATGTGTGGCAGAGGCTGCTGTGGTGGGCTATCCACACGATATCAAAGGGCAGGGTATCTATGTATACGTCACCTTAAATACCGGCGTCGAATACTCTGACGAACTGAAAGTGGCATTAAAACAGCAGATACGTAAGGAGATAGGCCCAATCGCATCACCGGATGTCATTCAATGGGCACCGGGACTTCCGAAAACACGCTCAGGTAAAATCATGCGTCGTATTTTGCGCAAAATAGCCTGCAATGAGACCGACAGTTTGGGTGATACATCAACTTTAGCTGATCCATCAGTGGTCGATGATCTTATTGCTAACAGGGAGTCCTGATCGTTCAGGGGGTTATTTTGGATTCAGCTAAACGCGCTAATTATCTAAAACTCATGGGGATTGATGTATTTGTACCTAAGCATCAACCCTCGCAGGATTCTGTTGCACCTGAATCAATAGAGCTATCGGACACCAATGAGGTGGTTGAAGAGTCATCAAATCAGGTATCAGAAGAGCAGGTTGCTGAGTCAAAAAGTGGACTGAGTTGGTTAGCTCAAGCTGAAAATTCCCCACTGCTTGTTGTGCTTCCGAACGCAGATAAACCACTCGCGCCTGAACCAAGACAGCTATTAGTCAAAATGCTGCAGGCTATAGGTGTTAAAGCAGCCGACTGTGACTATGTCGCCGTTGTGGGTGATGCTCAATCAGCGACTGCTGATCCGGATTACTCTCGTTTGCAAGGCGTGATTGTATTTGGCAAGCGAGCTGGTGACCATATGGTATTAAACTGCGGTGCCAGACGTGTTCCGGGTGAGAGTTATTTCCAGATTAATGGCAAGCCAATGATAGTAACACTGCATCCGGAAGAACTGCTTGATACTCCTGAGTTGAAGCGTCAGGCATGGACTGATTTAAAGTTACTCAACCGTTTGATGCACTAGTCTGTTTCGAGCTCTTACCTCTCATGCCAAGCCAATCCCTGACCGTTCGTCCCATTAGCAGTGACGACCTGCCGCTGATCATTCAATTAGAGCAGGCGAGTTCTTCTGAGCCATGGTCCTCACAACAAATAACCGATTGTGTTAATGGTGACTATTGCGTTGAAGTATTCGAGGGTGAGATCTCAGATAATCGCATTATTGGGTATTGGATTTTGCAATCGATTGTCGACGAGTTGCATCTATTGAATATTACAATTGCACAGGAAGCGCAAGGTAAAGGATTTGGAAAATCGGCTATGGCACGGCTTCTATATCGCGGGCGGGAACTACAAGCCAATACGCTTTATCTTGAGGTTCGCAAGTCAAACCAAATTGCGAGACACGTATACACGCAGGCTGGTTTTAGCGTAATCGGTCAACGGAAAGATTACTACTCCGTGACGGATGGTGGCAGGGAGGACGCAATCCTCATGAAATGTGTCATCACACCCTGATTTCAGATACAATCTGCAACCTGAAATTTAGGCAATACAGATCATCACATTGTTATGAGTGTTAAAGAAGCACAACTGATCGAAGAGATTGATAAACGTCGCACTTTTGCGATCATTTCTCATCCTGATGCGGGTAAAACCACAATCACCGAAAAATTATTATTGTACGGTAATGCGATACAGGTCGCTGGCACAGTCAAGGGCCGTAAAGCGAGTAAGCATGCCACCTCTGACTGGATGGAGATGGAAAAACAACGTGGTATCTCGGTCACCACCTCGGTCATGCAGTTTCCTTATAAAGAAGCATTAGTAAATTTACTCGATACACCCGGGCATGAAGATTTCTCTGAAGATACCTATCGCACTCTGACTGCGGTTGACTCAGCGTTGATGGTCATTGATGGCGCCAAGGGTGTTGAGGCTCGAACCATTAAGCTGATGGAAGTCTGCCGACTCCGTGATACGCCAATCCTAACCTTCATGAACAAGATGGACCGTGATATTCGTGATCCTATTGAACTGCTCGATGAAGTAGAGGATATTCTTGCTATCCAGTGTGCTCCCATCACATGGCCAATTGGAATGGGCAAAGAATTTAAAGGGGTTTATCACCTCTATCTAGATAAGGTCTATTTGTATCAGACTGGACAGGGCCATACTATTCAGGATAGCCAAGTGATCGATGGTTTAGATAATCCTGAACTTGAGCAAGCGATCGGTTCCTATGCCGAGGAGTTGCGGGAGGAAATGGAACTGGTTCGTGGCGCATCACACAGCTTCGATAAAGACATGTTTCTAGCCGGCAAACTGACACCGGTGTTCTTCGGCACAGCACTGGGTAACTTTGGTGTTGATCATATGCTTGATGGTTTGGTTGATTGGGCGCCACGTCCACTGGCACGTGAGGCCATCAGTCGAGAGGTCAAACCAGACGAGGATAAATTCACCGGGTTTGTATTTAAAATTCAGGCCAATATGGATCCGGCGCATCGAGATCGTATCGCTTTCCTGCGTATTTGTTCTGGACAATACACTCAAGGTAAAAAATTAAAACATATTCGCATTGGTAAACAGGTGACTATCGCCAATGCTTTGACCTTTTTTGCTGGTGATCGAGAAAGGCTCGAGCAGGCGTGGGCCGGAGACATCATTGGTCTTCATAATCACGGCACTATTCAGATTGGCGATACTTTCACCGAAGGTGAAGATCTCAAGTTCTCTGGCATACCTAATTTTGCCCCGGAACTATTCCGTCGCGTGCGATTAAAAGATCCGCTGCGAAATAAAGCACTGCAAAAAGGTTTGGTGCAATTATCGGAAGAGGGAGCGACTCAGGTATTTAATCCGCTGTCCAATAACGATGTCATTCTTGGTGCCGTAGGTGTGCTTCAGTTCGATGTTGTCGCTGAGCGATTAAAAAGTGAGTACAGCGTTGATTGTCTATATGATACGATAAGCATAGCAACAGCACGCTGGGTCGAATGCAAAGACGAAAAAATGCTGGCTGATTTCAAGAGGAAAGCAGCAGAGAATCTTGCGCTAGACGGTGGTGGTAATCTGACTTACCTCGCGCCAAGTCAAGTGAACTTAACCCTGACGATGGAGCGTTGGCCTGATATAGAATTCCGAGCCACCCGTGAACACTAACACCTGAGAGACCATTTATTCGAGATAATAATGCCACTGGAACTGTTTGATACTCACTGCCACCTCGATTTTTCAGCCTTTGATAAGGATCGTAAGATGATTATCCATAAGGCTGATAAGATCGGTATCAAACACATCATGGTTCCCGCTGTTAAGAAAGAATCCTGGCGTCTGCTTCGAATGCACGTGGCTCAGAATCGTAATTTATATGCAGCACTTGGCCTTCATCCGATGTTCATTGATGAGCATCATGAATCACACTTAGATGATCTTGATAAGGCTTTATCTTTGCCACCAGTCCATGCCGTCGGTGAAATTGGCTTAGATTTTTATGAATCAGATGCCAAACGTGACAAACAGGAAATCTTTTTCCGCAATCAATTAAAACTGGCGATCAAGCATCAGTTGCCCGTGATTCTTCATGTGCGCAAAGCCCACAATGAAGTGCTAAAGCATTTGAAGATGATGAATTTCAAGCATGGTGGAATAGTTCATGCGTTCAGTGGCAGTCTGGAGATCGCCAGAGAGTATATTAAACAGGGTTTTAAACTGGGATTCGGTGGTACGATGACTTACGGACGTTCAGTAAAAATTCGGGAAATGGTTAAAGTTCTGCCTTTGGACGCCATAGTACTCGAGACCGATGCTCCGGACATGATCCCGGCCACCAGCCAATGCGATCGAAACACCCCGATCCATCTATTAGATAACTTCAGGGCGCTTTGTGAGTTACGCGATGAATCGCCACAAACATTGGCAGAGACCACCACCCACTCGGCGAAGCAGATCCTCAGAATAGACTAATATGAATCATCAGTCAGACGTTAAGTTAACGCAAGAGCAGCTCGTTTTCATGCTGGCACAGGATGGCTATCTTGACGATCAACAAAAGGCTGAAATCCGACTTAAATCCAAACGTCACATTGGCGAACATCCAATCCGACAAATTGGTGAGCTCGGATTGCAATCTGCCCAAGACCCCACTAAATCGCTCAATAGCGAGGCCATTACCAAGTGGCTTGCAACAAAACTTGATATCGATTATCTGCGTATCGACCCATTAAAAATCGACGTAGACAGTATTGCCTCAGTCATGTCTTATCAGTTCGCCACTCGACATAACATATTAGCGGTCGAAGTCGATGATGATTTCATCACAGTGGCTATATCTGATACCAATGACCTTAGCTGGTTATCTGATTTAGAGCACATCAACAAAAAAGATATCCGACTGGTGATTTCAGAGCCAGGCTCAATCAAACGATTCACCAAAGAGTTCTATAACCTCTCGCAATCGGTTAAGAGTGCCGCCGGGACTGAGCACACCAGCAAAGCAGATATTAGCAACCTCGAACAACTGGTCGAGTTAACAGAGCAGGGCGAGCACGATGCCAATGACAAGCACATTATCCGTGTGGTGGACTGGGTTCTCTCCTACGCCTTCGAGCAGCGCGCTAGTGATATACATATTGAGCCACGTCGTGATAAAGGTTTCATTCGCTTTCGCATTGATGGTGTCCTGCATACGGTACATGACCTTCCCATTGATATTACCAAAGCGGTTGTCAGTCGCTTAAAAATTCTCGGTCGTATGGACTTGGCTGAAAAGCGTCGTCCACTCGACGGTCGTATTAAAACTAAGAATACTGATGGCGATGAGATTGAATTACGCCTATCAACCCTGCCTACAGCATTTGGTGAGAAATTTGTTGGCCGTATTTTTGATCCCTCGGTGTTGCTACGAGATTTTGATGAACTCGGCATGGATGCTCATGAAGAAGAACTTTGGTTATCATTGATTAACCAACCTACGGGCATTGTATTGGTTACCGGTCCGACGGGTAGTGGCAAAACTACGACTCTGTATACCTCGCTAAAGAAACTCGCGACCAGTGAAGTTAATGTTTGTACACTGGAAGATCCTATTGAGATGGTTGAGCCGAGTTTCAATCAGATGCAGATTAATCATGAAATTGATCTCGACTTTGCCAGTGGTATCCGCGCATTATTACGTCAGGATCCTGACATTATTATGGTTGGTGAGATTCGTGACGCCGAGACCGCTGAAATGGCGGTTCAGGCCGCATTAACCGGTCACTTGGTCATCTCAACATTACATACCAACGACGCGCCTCTGGCTATTACTCGTCTGCTTGAAATTGGTGTGCCGTCTTATCTCATCAACGCCACATTACTTGGAGTAATCGCGCAACGACTGGTGCGCATGCTCTGCCCTGAGTGTAAGCGTCCAACTGATATCAGTGACGAAGACTGGCAAGCTGTTGTAGGTGATCTGGCAATTGCAAAACCCGCGCAAATTTATGAGGCTGTTGGTTGTGATAACTGTCGTAATACAGGTTACAAAGGCCGTGCGGGTATTTATGAAATGCTTAAAGTCGATAACAACATCACAACATTGATTCGTGATGAAGCGAATGCTCGTGATCTTCGAGAATCAGCCATTGAATCGGGTATGAATATGCTGAGAATTAGTGGTGCGATTAAAGTGGCAGAAGGAAAGACCACACTAGAGGAGGTCTTCCGCGTTACCCCATCTTCTTCTGTCTAATCTCAGACTATCTATCGACAGTCTCTTTACCTTCACCACCGAATCTCGTGGCCAGATAGCCAATGATCAGACCAATAATTGCACCCTCAGCTGTAAACCAGAAGGGTGATGTGATTATGCCTGTCTCACCGAACACTGAGACCATGATGGCTCGTAGGTCATCATAGGCAAAAAGTACTAATACAAAATTCATCCAGGCGCCAATCAGAGGGGCACGGAACCACCATGGCATGGGCATTTTAAGTATTGGATGATAGGTGAATACCCCAAAAACACCAATCATAGCACCGACAGTTGCATACCAGAAAAGCACGCCCCAGCGGAACATTGAATCGACGTCAGGAAGAAAATATGGCATCAGAATAAATCCCAGTAGCCCAAACAAAAATCCAATACCTTTACCAATGGCAATGCGAGTAATGAGTGATGGCTTATCAAACATGGTGTGACTCCTTTTTATTTGAGTTGCTCTATCTGCTCTTACCCTGGGCAGTCGTTCTTATGAGTATATCCCAGCATAAAATGCATCTCATATACTTATTGTAGAGTATATTTCAGAAGTGTGCTGAAAATTTAATCACTGGCTTTATTAGCTGATTAATGATTTGCGGAATAGCTAGTACTCGAGCGACATATATTAGATTGTTGTCGTAAACTTCTTAAAAAATATAATTCCAACAAATAGTTGGACCGAACTAGTGACAGCTAATATAACCAAAGTGAAGTATATCTCATCAATATAGACATCACCTTTAAAATACATAAGAGGTGCTAATACAAGCAATAGGCTGAAAAAAGAAAATGCTCCCCAATAAGCATAGAACGATGCTCGAAATCTTTGTATGTTCAATGCAATAAATGAGAATGTTGCGATTACAATCCCCACTATCCAATATAGAAGTGAGTCATATAGCCAAACGCAGAAATATGATTGTGTAAACATTACCATGAATGTGACAAACATATACCAGAAACGAGGACCTGTATCATCGTTAGCAAAACTGGCTTTATATCTGTAGAGACGCATTATCTTCCTTAATTATTAGAACCATATAATATTGTAGAATCTTCTTTGGGGTTCCTTTTAGTACTTTAAACGCCACTATAAACGCAGATTAATGTGGCATCGGTTCGATGGTCAATGCTGCGGTTTCTTGTTAAATACTTATGATTTAGTTTGTTCAAACTTCATTACCATAAATGCCATTTCAGGCTTGCATGTTGGTTGACAGGCAAATCCCCACATAGTTTCTGGTGACAGTTGTAAGAGATAAACCTTTTGAGTTGAACCGTTCTGATTGGTGACGACAATCTCAGTGGTTTCAGGCGCTTCTTTTGGCATTTCATCGAAACCTTTGGCAAAGGTTTTATATACTTCAATAGCTTCACTTTGATTAAGTTTTCTTGCTAAAACGGAAGTGAAATGAAACAAGTTGTTTACTTTTTCTGGCTGCGTGCGAACCATTTGAGCCGGAATTATTACTGGAGCAAAACCACCAGGGTAGTTCCAAAGCACACCATCAGCGCCAGTTAAAATTTGACCGTAAATTGTACATTTAATACTTGCTAATGCATTAACAAGCTCTGGTACCTCAGTAACCATTTCCTTAGGGCCATCTTGGCAGGAAATATAAAATTCAGGCTTATTTTCTTCGGCCATTACGAATAGTGGCAATACTAAAACCACACTAATAATTAAATTTTTAAGCATAATGTTCTCTATGTATGTAACTCTTAAAGTTTGCAGAGTTCACAGCAACGTCAGCAAGAATTGCTGGTTACATTTTCTCATGGCTCACAATCATCATTGCCAGCCAGCCACCAGTCAATTAGCTCTAAATCATTTTTATTCATTGATGACATACCATGAATAATGAGATTGCTGTTACATTTATCTGTTTTTGTTAAATCCACGACCGTTGTATAAAAATAATGTCCAGGACCACCTGCAACATAAGCTGCAATTGAGGCTTTCTCAGGAGTGTACTCATTTTGAATTGTGACTCTACTGGAGGAATTTATAATCATATTTCCAGCCATTGTGGTATGGCTTGTTTCCTTCGCAATGCATTTCTTCATATTGTTAACTAATAGCTCATACATGATATCGTAATCAGTTTCAGAGCATCGTTTTTCCAAATAACCATAGTCTCCATATAATTCTTCTTTAGTCTGCGGCCCTAAAGCACAACCAGACAAGATGAGTATAATGACCATAATAATTGTATTTCGCATATTTCTTCCTTCTCTATAACACCCGAAATTAGTTGACGAGTCCAACAACAATTCATTGTTACATATTTGATTTTTCATCAACCAGTCCCGTCAATCTATTAAATTTCCATATCGTTTTATTCTCATGAATATTTGCCTCAGAAAAAACCTTATCAATGCGCATGAAAATATCACGTAAATCGGTCGGTGATTTTCTCTCAAAATAAGAACGATCTATAGCGAAATTGTGTAAAGTTTTGTTAGAGACGCTCCGAGAATCAGAGCGCCTCGATTTGAGCTCTGTTGGTTTGTAGCTTACTCAATGCTGATTCCGCTTCTTCAAGTTTGGCACGCTCTTTAGCCACAACGGATTCCGGCGCTTTTGATACGAAGTTTTCATTGTTGAGTTTGCCTGATAGACGCTTGATATCGTTGCTAAGTTTATCAATCTCCTTATCGAGACGCTCGAGCTCAACAGTCTTATCAATGAGTCCTGCCATTGGAATTAAGATTTCCATATCTCCAGCAAGTGCAGTGGCTGCAGCGGGTGCTTCTGCATCATCAGTCAACCAGTCAATTGATTCAAGACGAGCTAACTTACATAAATAGTCATGCTGCGACTGTGCCATTTCTCGGTGTGAATCATCGCCCTTGGCAAACAGCACCGCAAGTGGCTTGGATGGAGCTATGTTATTCTCTGAGCGAATAGTTCGAATACCGATAACAACAGCCTTGAGCCATTCAATGACTTGCTCGGCCTCTGTATCAATTGCATCAGAGCTATACTCTGGGAATGATTGAACGAGTAGGTCGCCATCGTCAGCTGTTAATGAGCTAAGTGGGCGAACGGTTTGCCAGATCTCTTCAGTAATAAATGGCATGAACGGATGAAGCAGTCTTAACATCTGATCAAGAACGCTGATAAGCGTATCCGTAGTGCCAGCCTTTTGAGCTGCATCAAAGTTATCAGAGTAGAGCACAGGCTTAGCGAGTTCTAAATACCAGTCACAGTATTCATTCCAGACGAACTCATACAATGTTTGTGCGCATAAGTCGAAACGATAGGTAGCTAAGTGTGTCTCGAAATCCTGAATTGTTGACTGAAGACGCGACTTAATCCATCGATCAGCCACACCGTAGGTTTTCTCAGCGTTTACGTGATCATTATTCTCGACATTCATCAGAACAAAGCGTGCTGCATTCCATAACTTATTACAGAAGTTTCTGTATCCAGCCACACGGTGTAAATCGAAGTTAATATCACGGCTTGTCGAGGCGAGGGCACAGAATGTAAAGCGCAAGGCATCGGTACCATAAGAGTTAATACCCTCCGGGAATTGCTCTTTAGTACGCGCAGCAATCTTCTCTGCGTCCTGCGGATTCATCATACCCGTCGTACGTTTCTGCACTAAGGCATCAAGCTCAATACCATCAATAATATCGATAGGGTCGAGCACGTTACCTTTTGACTTAGACATCTTCTGTCCGTGTTCGTCACGGATAAGACCGGTAATATAAATTTCTTTGAAGGGCACCTTGCCAGTAAACTTCATACCAAGCATGATCATGCGAGCGACCCAGAAGAAAATAATATCAAAGCCAGTCACCAGTACACTGGTAGGTAAGAAGGTTTCTAAATCTTTGTTCTGCTCGGGCCATCCGAGTGTCGCCATCGGCCAGAGGCCTGATGAGAACCAGGTATCGAGGACATCATCATCCTGCTTTAGGACTCTATCACCGAGTTCATGTTTAGCTCGGACTTCTTCTTCTGATTGTCCGACAAATACATTACCTTCGTCGTCATACCAGGCTGGAATTCTGTGTCCCCACCATAGTTGCCGTGAAATACACCAATCTTGAATGTTATGCATCCATTGGTAATAGGTCTTATCCCAATTCTCCGGTACGAACTTAATCTCCCCAGACTCGACAGCTTCAATGGCTGGTTTTGCGAGTGTCTTGGCATCGACATACCACTGATCCGTTAAGAATGGCTCCACCACCGCCTGACTTCGATCGCCTCGTGGCACCATTAAGGTGTGGGGTTTAATCTCATCCAGTAAACCTAGAGCTTCAAAATCACTGATAATCTTTTTGCGTGCGTCATAACGGTCAAGCCCATGGAAATCTGCTGGAGCATTGGTATTGATCTTGGCATCTTCAGTCAGAATATTCAGAAGCTCAAGATTATGGCGTTTACCCATGTCATAGTCGTTAAAGTCATGCGCTGGCGTGATTTTCACGCAACCAGTACCGAATTCCATATCGACATAATCATCAGCAATAATTGGGATCTGTCGATTACACAGAGGTAATTCTATGGTTTGACCCACGAGGTGTTTGTAGCGCTCATCATCGGGATGAACCGCAACCGCCTGATCACCTAACATGGTTTCAGGACGTGTGGTGGCTACTACTAAATAAGTATGATCACCGTCTGGATTCGTTAATGGGTAACGCAGGTGCCACAGGTGGCCTTGCTCTTCAGTGCTGATAACCTCTAAATCCGAGACAGCCGTATGGAAAACCGGGTCCCAGTTAACCAAGCGCTTACCACGATAGATTAAGCCTTCTTGGTATAATTGAATAAAGGTCTCACGAACCGCGTGCGAGAGGTTATCATCCATGGTGAATGCTTCGCGTGACCAGTCGGGTGAATCCCCCAGACGTTTCATCTGTTCACTGATCGTGCCACCGCTGTGATTTTTCCATTCCCAAACTCGCTCAAGGAATTTTTCACGCCCCAGATCCTGACGTTTAATGCCCTCGGCATTCAGCAGACGTTCAACCACCATTTGTGTCGCAATACCGGCGTGATCGGTTCCGGGTTGCCAAAGCGTGTTGTCACCTTTCATTCTGTGATAGCGGGTGAGAGCATCCATAATGGTATGCTGGAATGCATGCCCCATATGCAAACTACCGGTGACATTCGGTGGTGGGATCATGATGCAGTAGGGTTGCCCTTCACCAGAGGGTTTAAAGGCCTCTGATGCTAACCATCTCTGGTACCAATCTTGCTCAATAGCATGCGGATTATAAGCGGTTTCCATATTCAAATCTTTGCGGCTAAAAGCCTCGGTCTATGTGGTAAAAATCTAACAAAGAATCTAGCGAATCTTCGTCTAAAAGAGAAATATCACGACTTATCATATTGCGTGATTGATGAATTTGTTGCTCGATGACTGATAAGTAGGTGCCAGCGATTTCCGGTGGCATTTGCTCCATCAGAAAAGCCTCGAGTTTTTGCCAACTGGCATCGAGGACTGCCTGTTGCTCAGCGGTCAAAGTAACCTCTTCAGTCGGGCTGGTTTCAGTTTCGCTGACATGCGCTTGTAATGCTTCACTGTGATCATTTTCAGCAACTGAATCTATGTCATCACGCTGGTCTATAGCCTGTTGCTCAATTTGCCATTGTTGCAATTCGAGTTCCTGCTCGCTAACCACATTGGTGAGCTCAAGAATATCCTCCTCAGAGCACTCAACGATTTCAGTGAGTTCAGGAATATCTTCCTCAGCAAACTGGACGATATCCGTTAGTTCGGGAATGACCGTTGTTAAGGTCGGAATCTCCTCTGATGAGTAACTTTCACTATCATCAAGATTGGATTCAACTTGTTTTATGTGTTCGTCTGAATGCATATAAATTAACGTTGCGTATGACTGACTTCAAGTCCAGCTGATCGGTACATTTTATACTGTCTCCTCGCTTTATCAACCGTTTCACTCGCAGGTAAAACAATTTCTGTTATCCG
>CAXRAF010000086.1:0-4276 GCA_964228485.1 Alteromonadales bacterium
CCACAATACCGAGTTGTATGATGAATTGAATTCCTCGCAACAGATTAAGCCGATACTGGTATCACATGAGGTGGGTGCAGCCTTTATGGCTGACGCTGTCAGTCGCACAAGTGGGCAAATTGGCTGTTTGGCGATCGTGCCCGCGGCAGGCGTGACGCATGCCGGTAGTGGCATTGGAGAGGCATTTCTGGATGGCATACCAATGCTCGTCATATCAGGTGGTATTCGCAGTGACTCAGATTATGGCTACCAACTACATGAAGTTGATCAGCATGCCCTATTAAAGCCTATCACTAAGGCGACGTTTCTGATCCGTGAACACAATGAAATCGTTGATACCATTTATCAGGCCTACCGCATTGCCACTTCCGGTGAACCTGGCCCGGTATTTATCGAAGTACCGGTCAATATTCAACTCGATAAAGGTCATGTTGCGCAATTGAGTGTGTTCGAACAGAACAGCGATGCGCCAACTTCAGACCCAATTGATGAGCAAATCTCACAGGCAATCGCCCTTCTTTCACAAGCGAAAAAACCGGGAATTTTCGTTGGTTGGGGTGGTCGTCATGCCGCCGATTTTGTCGCCCAGATTGCCGAGCACCTAGCGGCTCCTGTTGCCACCACATTACAAGGACTGAGTGCCTTCCCGGCCGATCATCCTCTGCATACAGGTTTTGGTTTTGGACCAGCCGCTGTGCCTGCCAGTTATGAGGCATTTAAAGAGTGTGATTGTTTGCTAGCAATTGGTACCCGATTTGCTGAGATTGCCACCGGGAGCTATGGCGTGAATGTGCCAGAGAACTTAATCCACTTGGATATAAATCCAGCGGTCTTCTCCTGTAATTTCCCGGCCAAAGTCGCCATTGAAGGAGATGCGGCTGTCACAGTATCTGCACTGGCGAATCAACTTATCCAACAAACCGAGCACCGAGATTCGTCATCACTGCAAACCCAGATAGCGACTAACAAGGCATCGTATCGCAAAGAATGGCGTGATTATGACTCGGGAGATAGAGTGAATCCGGTGATTTTGTTTGATCATTTGCGTGCGGCTCTGTCAGATGATGCCATCATGGTGCTGGATGATGGTAACCATACCTTTTTGGCGGCAGAATTAATGCCCATTCACAAAACAGGTCAATTAATCTCCCCGACCGATTTCAACTGCATGGGTTATGCTGTCCCGGCAACCATAGGTGCGAAGATAGTCAATCCGGACAAAACGGTGGTGAGTATCATTGGCGATGGGGCATTTAATATGACCTGTATGGAATTAGCCACAGCGGTAAAACTGCAACTAGGCATGGTGTTGATCATCTTCAATGATGGCGAATTATCACAAATAGCCCAGGCCCAGGAGCGACCCTACAACCGAACCACCTGTACTTCACTGCCCATGGTTGATTATGAATCTCTGGCAAAGGGATTAGGTTGCGAGTATGTCCTTATAGCGAACAACAACGAAGCTGAATCAGGTGTAAAAGAAGCACTTGGCCTCGCGAGTCAGAATCGTCCTGTGGTTGTTAATGCAATGGTTGATTATGCAAAACCGACGCGCTTTACCGAGGGGGTTGTAAAAACTAATATCAAGCGCCTACCAACCAACACCAAGCTGCGTATGGTCGGCAGAGCCATTTATCGTAAAATCAGGAAGCCAGATTAGCGAACGCGTTTAGCCGCGCTGATTTGCTTGCTGTTCGCGAACTTTGATCCAAGCGAGCGCGTTATCCAGGCGTGCGATAACTGTTTCTGCACCCAGTAGCTCGCAGATAATATCCAGATTGGGTGACATACCAACGCCCGTCACTGAGACGCGAAGTGGCATGCCGATCTTGCCCATGCCGATCTCTAATTCAGCCATCACGGCTTCGATAGCGGCTTGGATGTTGCCCCTCGACCAATCGGATAAGTCGGCGAGTTTTGTTCGTAACAGACTCAATGGTTCGGCAGCTGACACTTTCAAATGCTTTTTCGCGGCGTTAGCATCAAACTCCTCAAATGGCTTGAATAGATAAGCTACTGCGGCTGCAAGCGTGTTCAGTCGATCATGACGTTCAGAATACAGCGGAATGATCTCAGCGAGTATTGACTCATCTGCGTTCTCGATCCCTAGTTGCTCGAGGTGCCAGTTTAAGTAGGGAATTACCTCGGTAACGGGCAGGGTTTTCATGTAATGCTGATTTAGCCAGTTGAGTTTTTCAGTATTAAACGCAGAAGGTGCCTTGTTGATGGCTGATAAATCAAACAAATCAATCATTTCCTCGAGTGAGAATATTTCTTGATCGCCATGTGACCATCCAAGTCGCACCAGATAGTTCAGCAGCGCTTGTGGTAGATAGCCATCATTTCGATACTGCATCACACCCACCGCACCATGACGCTTGGATAAACGTTTACCATCATCACCCAGAATCATTGGAACATGGGCATATTTAGGAATTTCAGCACCAAGAGCCTGCAAAATATTAATCTGACGCGGTGTGTTATTAATGTGATCATCTCCGCGAATGACGTGGGTCACATTCATGTCCATATCATCAACGACCACCGTGAAATTATAGGTCGGAGAGCCATCTGTGCGGGCGATGATTAAGTCATCTAACTCACTATTCTGGATTTCAATATTACCGCGAACTAAATCGTTTATGAGCACCGAACCATCGAGTGGATTTTTAAAACGAATAACATAAGGCGCGCCTTCAGGATAATCAGTACGGTTGCGCCAAGTGCCATCATAGCGTGGTTTTTCACCTCGTGATTTTTGCGCTTCACGCATAGCATCGAGTTCTTCGATACTACAATAACAACGATAGGCTTTACCTTCCTCGAGAAGTTGTTGAATAATCTCTTCATAGCGATCGAAGCGTTTGGTTTGGTAGTAAGGACCCAAGTCGTGATCCAGTCCCAGCCAGTCCATGCCATCGAAAATCGCCTGAACTGAGGCTTCCGTTGAGCGTTCCAGATCGGTGTCCTCGATGCGCAAAATAAATTGCCCGGATGTTTTCTTGGCATACAGCCAACTGAACAATGCTGTTCGTGCACCGCCAACATGTAAGTAGCCCGTAGGACTTGGTGCAAAACGCGTGATTACGCCCATATCAAAAAGCTCTGTGGGTTAAAAATGCGCAAGTTTATCAGGTTGGTATCAGAAGAAAAGCACAAAACTGATAAATCCCTAAAATTTTGCAGAAAAATCATTGACCCCTAGCCCGAACACATTTAGAATTCGCGCTCTTGGTCGCTTAGCTCAGTTGGGAGAGCATCGCCCTTACAAGGCGAGGGTCGCTGGTTCGAGCCCAGCAGCGACCACCACTTCTCTTTTTCTTCATCTAATTTCCTTATACTATACGACTATGAAATCTGTCTGTGTCTATTGTGGTTCAAATATTGGCAAGTTGCCTGACTATGAAATGGCGGCTGTGGCGCTGGCCAAAGTGCTGGTGCAAAACAATATTCAGTTAATTTATGGTGGTGCCAGTGTAGGAACCATGGGAGCGCTTGCCGATGCAGCGCTTGCCGACGGCGGTGAAGTAATTGGTATTATTCCGCGGGATATTTTAGCGAAAAAAGAGGTTGCCCATCAGCACCTAACCAAGATGCATGTGGTCGAAACAATGCATGAGCGCAAAAGTCTCATGGCTGAATTAGCTGACGGTTTCATCGCGATGCCCGGCGGAATGGGAACAATGGAAGAGCTATTCGAGGTGATCACCTGGGGTCAGTTGAGATTTCATACTAAACCCTGTGCAGTACTTAATGTGGCTGGGTATTTCGATCATTTAACAGCTTTTATGGCGCATGCTGCCGATCAGGAATTTATCCGTCCCGAGCATGTAAATATGGTGATCAATGAGCAGGACCCTAATACTTTGGTAAGACGCATGCAGGCGTATGCTCCACCCGAAGTCAATAAGTGGATTGATTAGGCTACACTACAGTCGACTAACTTGCCATTCGCTCGAGTGCCTCGGCAAGCATATACTCCGGACAGGCAAAATTAAGTCTGAGATATTTCTGCATACCGAAGTCAGCACCGTCGGCCATGCCGACTTTCCTATCTAAAAAGTATTGATGTGGGCTGTCTGTTGCTAACTCTGTGGCATCAATCCAGGCTAGATAGGTAGCACTTCCTGCTGAATAATTCAGTCCTTCAATGTCTGAGGTAGCTTCTGCCACCCTGCTCTGTTGCGCGCTGAGATGTTCACGCTGCGCTTCATACCAATCATCTGATTCGGTATAAGCAGCGATGGTGGCTTGCATACCAAATGGATTTACC
>CAXRAF010000087.1:0-3112 GCA_964228485.1 Alteromonadales bacterium
AAGAGTGTCGGAGGCATGGATGCCGACGCCAAGCCTACAAGGATGTATTCACGGCGTCTCTAAAAAATGACTATCAATGGCTATCTAAGATTTATAGCAAGTCGCTATTCGTATCACGCTCTTCCTGCAATTCAGCTTCAGACTCTTTCATCTTCGCTGTAATGAAGTCAGAACATTCAAGCCCTTGCACAATGCTGTAATCGCCATTGGCACACGTCACTGGGTATGAGTAAATCAGACCTTCTTCAATGCCGTATGAACCATCAGATGGCACAGCCATTGATACCCAATCACCTTCGTCAGTACCCAATACCCAACTACGCATATGGTCAACAACACCATTCGCTGCAGATGCCGCAGATGAAGAACCACGTGCGGCGATAACTTCTGCACCACGCTTAGCAACTTTAGGAATGAAGTCGTTCTGTGACCAAGCTTCGTCAACTAAACCAGGTGCTGCATCGCCACCGATTGTCGCGTGAGTAATGTCTGGAACCTGAGTTGTTGAGTGGTTACCCCAGATGATCATCTTGTTCACATCGGCCATATCACGACCTGCTTTTTCAGCCAGCTGATAAATAGCGCGGTTATGATCTAAACGAGTCAGCGCTGTAATGTTACGCTGATTGATGCTTGGGGCATTCTTAGCAAGGATGTAGGCATTTGTATTTGCTGGGTTTCCGACAACACAGACCTTCACATTCTTATCAGCAACATTGTTGATGATTTTGCCGAGTGTGCTGAAGATCTTGCCGTTGTCTTTTAACAGATCCGAGCGCTCCATACCTGGACCACGTGGCTTGGCACCTACCATCAGTGCAATGTTGGCGTCTTTGAAGGCTACTTCAGCATCGTCCGTTACCACAATGTCTTTGACTAAAGGAAATGCACAGTCGTTTAACTCCATCTTAACCGCCTCTAGAACACCGAGTGCTGGTGTGATTTCCAGCAGTTGTAGAATGATAGGCTGATCTTTACCAAGCATATCGCCTGAGGCAATGCGGAATAATAGTGAATAACAAATTTGGCCGGCGGCACCAGTAATCGCTACACGTACAGGGGTTTTCATGATGTATTTCCTTAGATTGTTTTGCTTCTAATCATGTTAAAAAAATCAGGGCGCTACTCTAGCATAATTGCTCGATGCAAACACTGTGACTGAGCTATAAATTACCTGATTTTTATCGATTCTGTGATGATTTGATACGCTCAGTATAGTATTAAAACAGACTATAGCTAAGATCCGTGCGTATTGAGCCATCCGGGAGTACTTCAAAGATAATTTTGTGGCCAAAATTCCATGCTTCAATTAGCCGCGCTTCTTGCTTGATAATACGATCGTCATGCAGGATCACTCGCACCTGATAGGCACCGTCTGCGCGGGCAGGATGATAGCGAAAACTCTTATTGTCACCGGGCAGAATATTGCGATACACCTTATCGTCATCAGCAATCATAATTTCGACATGTTTGAGCGCTTGCCCGGTGCCATTGACAATGCTGACCTCTGGAATTAACTGCCAATAGGCATACAAAGCAATGAGCAATGTCCAAATCAGGATGGGTTTCATGTGTTTTTTAATACCGGCGATCATGGTGCAGTCCTAAACAACGAAATGGCGCATTATTCAGCGAATTCGGTGATATTGTTGCTAATAATAGGCTGAATTACTTGAAAAAACAGATCCTAGCATCAAATTTCTACAAGACGGCCATTCTGAATGCGATTTTTTTTCAGATTTGTCAGTCAGGTGTGTATAATTGCGCACCTTATAACCAATTACATATAACTAGTCGGGCTAATCAAATCTTACTATGGAACAGCTAATCGAATTTGCCTCTAATCATTGGATACTCTCAAGTATTTGGGTAGTCTTGTTTGTATTACTGATGGTGAGCTACAACAGAACTTCAAGCAAAATGCTTGGGGTGCAGCAAGCGACACTACTCATTAATCGTGAAAATGCTGCGGTGATTGATATTCGTGCGAAAGCTGACTTCAATAAGGGCCATATCATAGGTTCAGTGAATATCCCTACGTCCAAAATAGCTGAGGGCGCCAAGGGTTTACCGAAAGATAAAGAGACACCGATGTTGTTAGTGTGCCAAAGTGGCGTGACAACAGCCGGAGTAGCACAGAAATTGGCTCAACTAGGATACAGTAACCTTTACCGACTGCAGGGCGGGATCGCTTCCTGGAGTGGCGATAACCTGCCATTGGAAAAGAGCTAAATGGCGAAAGTAGAGATCTACACAACGCCGATCTGCCCGTTCTGTATCCGAGCGAAATATTATCTGGATCGACAGGAAATCCCCTACCAGGAGATCAATGTCATGTCCGAACCTGACAAACGTCAGGAAATGGTCGAGCGCAGTCAGGGTGGAACCACTGTGCCGCAAATATTTATAGATAATCAACCGATAGGTGGATGTGATGATTTATATGAGTTAGCCGCTAATGGCGAACTCAATGCGTTATTACACGCCTAACAATTGCATAAACTCACACGACTGAGAGAAATATAATGACTGAGAATACAAACGATCAAATCAATCCAAATCAGGCGAACGGTGACCAAGTCCAGTTCTCCATGCAAAAGATTTACGTGAAAGATTTGTCTTTCGAAGCCCCTGGCGCGCCAGAGTCTTTCAACTTCAAAGACGGCTACCGTCCCGATGTCAATCTGGAACTCAATACTAATAGCCGTAGTCTGGATAATGACCTTTATGAAGTGACTTTGCACGTAACTGTTACAGCCAAGAACAATGACACAGTATTGTTCCTAGCTGAAGTAAAACAGGCCGGTGTATTTGTGGTCGCGAACATGGATGATGCCAACAAGCGTCACACCTTAGGTAGTTTCTGCCCATCAGTATTGTTCCCGTATGCCCGTAGCATGGTTTCAGAGATGATCACTCACGGTGGTTTCCCTCAGTTACTCCTTGCTCACATCAACTTCGAGCAACTGTTCCAGGCACAAGAAGCAAAGCGCGCTGAGCAGGCGGCAGCTGAGCAATCAGGCGAGCAAACTCACTAGGGTTAATCGCTATTACTGCGGACATCAAGTCAACACCTATTGCGGTTCTCGGGGCAGGCTCCTGGGGAACCGCA
>CAXRAF010000088.1:0-4727 GCA_964228485.1 Alteromonadales bacterium
CCTATCAGGATCAGGTCCCGCTTACTTTTTCTATATTGCTGAAGCAATGCTCAAAGAGGCAACCTCTCAGGGGATGTCAGAAGCACAAGCGCAACGATTAATTTATCAAACCATGGCCGGTGCCGCGGAATTATTACAGCAGAGTGACTTGGCGCCTGAGGCTTTGCGTAACAAAGTCACCTCGCCTGGTGGCACTACTGCAGCCGCCCTCGAGGTACTGCAGCAACAGGATGTATCAACGGCCATGCAACAGGCAGTTAAGGCGGCGGTTATACGCGGTCAAGAGTTGGCTAAATGACATGCTTGCAATTAATAAAACGAATGCCCATAGTTATTACAGTCCTGTAAGTTTGGAATGAACAATGCAATCACCGATACAGTTTTTACTTTTTACACTCTTTGATCTGTATACCATGGTCGTTCTGCTGCGCTTCATGTTGCAGTTATTCCGAGCTGACTTTTATAATCCGCTGTCACAATTTGTGGTCAAGGTCACCAATCCAATTCTGGTCCCTTTGCGAAAAATCATTCCGGGCGTGGCTGGATTAGACATTGCCTCTCTGATCTTCGCCTATTTAATTATCCTGGCCAAATTTTTCCTATATGCCGGGATCAGCGGTTCCTTCTACAGCCCCGGTATGCTGATTATCGTCGGCTTGGCCGACACGTTAAATCAGGTCATTAATCTGATCTTCTGGTTAGTGCTCATTCGGGTGATCATGAGTTGGGTTAATCCGGGTGCGAGCAATCCAATGATGATGGTCATATATCAGGTAACTGAGCCCATCATGGCACCGGTACGACGGTTAATTCCCCCCATGGGCGGTCTCGACTTGTCACCAATTGTTCTGATTATCGGGCTACAATTCTTAATTATGGCGCTCAATGCCTGGATTTTCTCACCGCTAATCCGCATGCTTTAGCGCAATATCAATCGATTTATACCTCTCAATTAGTGTGCTTTGCGTCACAAAACAGGCCATTTAGGGACCATTTATCAGCAAAATATCGCCATTTGTCTCAAGATAAGCCATTTGTACAACCATCTTTAGGTATAATCAGCAAACTACTGATATCTAGTGATTTATATGTACGAGCGGCCAACCGAATTATATACGCTTACAGGACATATCCATAACTTCGAACGATGGAAAAAGGACCTCGCTCGCTCGTTAAAAAGTTTCCGTTTGTGGCTGCGGCGCAATAATCTGTTCAGTGAACCGGTTGATAAGCGCCTGCATGATCTTCTTTCGGTACTCAAAAATGATTACGTGACCATCGCCTTTGCCGGTGAATTTTCCCGCGGCAAAACTGAGCTTATCAACGCCATGTTTTTCGCCCGTTATGGCAAACGTATACTGCCCTCACAAGCAGGTCGTACCACCATGTGTCCGACCGAGCTGTTTTATGATCTCGATGAAAATGATACATACATCAAGTTGCTTGCGATTGAGACTCGCAATGATCCTCGCCCACTAACCGAGTTTCGAAAGCTCGAGGATTACTGGATAAAGGTGCCAATCAACACAGACTCTGTAGAGGAAATGGCTGAGGCCCTTGTCCGTGTCACTGAAACTAAAATGGTATCAGCTGAGAAAGCAGAAGCGCTTGGCTTTAATACCGAAAAACTGACCCGTGAGAATGATCAGGTGGAAATTCCCATGTGGCGCCACGCATTAGTCAGTTTTGATCATCCTATGCTCATGAAAGGGCTGTGCATTTTGGATACGCCGGGTCTCAATGCCCTCGGCTCAGAGCCTGAATTAACTTTGAGTCTCCTGCCGAGTGCACAAGCAGTGATTTTCTTACTCGCTGCCGATGCTGGTGTGACTGCCAGTGATATGGCTATCTGGGATGAGCATATCTCACAGCTAAAGAACCGCTCAAATTTGGGGCTGTACGCGGTGCTCAATAAGGTCGATGTACTCTGGGATGACCTGTCCACTGACAGCGAGATTCAGGCAAATATTGATCATGTAATTACCACCACAGCAAAACAACTCGACATACCGGAAGCCAATGTCATTCCGGTCTCAGCGCAGAAGGCGCTTCTCGGCCGAGTTAAAAAAGATGCACAATTATTCGATAAAAGTCGCTTGCAGATATTAGAGAACGTCTTATCTGATACCATCATGGGTTCAAAAGAGCAAAACCTCTGGAATAATGTCATTAATGAGGCACGAGATGTAGTCTCAGATAGTCATCGTTTATTGCAATATCGAAAGCACAACCTGTTACGTCAACAAGAGCAAATGATCAGTATTCGTGATTCCAGTCAGGGTCGCATTGAGGAGCTAATGGCGCAAGCGAAAGTTCAGCAACAGAAATACCAGACACAGGCGTTGAATCTGAAACCGAGTCTCAGACTCGCTGAGCGTCAGGCGGAAATGTTAAAAGAAACGCTGGCACCAGCAAAGATTCAAAAACAAATCGATATGGCTGCCAATGAGATGGCTAATGCCAAGAGCACTGTTGGTATGCTCAAGGGTATGCGGCAGTTCTTTTTTCAAATCGATGCTCTGATGATTGATTTCTGTCATGAGGCTGAGCGATGCAATCGACTCGCGGAATCGGTATTCCAGCGTTTCCAAGAGCAGGAGGAAAACGAAACCTTCAGCCCTCGCCTGCTGACAGCAAAACAGTACCGACGTGAGCTCAACACTATTTTCTCCGACTCTGATCAATTTAATCGACATCTGAAACTGGCGTTTTCCGGAAAGAGCAAGGTGGTTAGTCGATTCTTTAATACTACTGTCTATAACATCACGCGCTTTATGGAAGAGACCCGCAATAAGGTTGACCATTGGGCAGAGCACGTATTACACCCATTAAGTCAGCAGCTCAGAGACGAGAAAGACACGCTAGATTCTTATCAACAAGAGTTGAATGACATTCGCCAGAGTGGTTCAGATGCCGGCGGCAGACTCAAAGGATTAGCTACATTATTAGAGGATATAGATACCGAGCTTGAGCATTGTATGGCCACACTAAACCTGCTTGAGCGCTTTAAACCTGACGACGAAAAAAGTAATATAGTTCAATTCAAACAACGTAAATTCAGCTTCTGAATCGGAGATTGTGAATGATGTTTCGTCGCACTGGCCGCACTGGCCTATTTTTTATTTTGTCTGTCCTTAGCAGCTTATCAATGATTAACGTTCTGGCTGAACAGAAAAAGACCTTTAATATCTATGACGTCCATTATGTCGCAGCAAGCACCGCAATGCTCACTCCGGCAATCGCCAAAATCTACAAAATTCAGCGCAGTAAAAGCAAAGGACTAGTCACCATCGCTATTCGAGACACAGAGCAAAAAATGGCTGTCGAGGGTTTAGTCAGAGGCTCAGTTAAAAATCCTATTGGTCAACTACAAGCATTAAACTTCACTAAAATAACTGATCAGGATGCTATCTACTATCTGGCCACGTATAACTTTGCTGATAAACAATACATGAACTTCGATATTCTGGTCAGTCCGATGGGTGTTCAGGACACCTATGTACTCGACTTCAGACAGCAGTTCTTCGTTGACTAAACTATGAACACAATTGTCCTGGCATCAGGGAATAAAGGGAAACTGCGCGAATTCAAGCAAATGTTTGCAGACCTGCCATACCGTATCAAACCGCAATCAGAGTTTGATGTGGGTGAAGTTGAGGAAACCGGTCTTACCTTTGTCGAGAATGCGATCATTAAAGCACGCCACGCAGCGCGAATAACCGGTATGCCCGTGATCGCTGATGATTCAGGGATTGAGGTCGATGCTCTTCAAGGTGCACCAGGGATCTATTCGGCGCGCTATGCCGGTGTCGATGCCTCTGACAAAGATAATCTCAATAAGCTGTTAGCTGATATGGCAGATGAGGACCAGCGTAGTTGTCGGTTTCAATGCGTTCTGGTATTGATGCGCCATGCTGATGATCCTACCCCACTTATTGCTCAAGCCAGCTGGGAGGGCGAACTTCTCACTAGACCAGCCGGGGAAAATGGCTTTGGCTATGATCCGATCTTTTGGTTAGCTGATAAACAATGTACATCGGCTGAACTAAGTTCGGATATCAAAGACTCCCTCAGCCATCGTGGTCAGGCGTTGCGTAAATTGGTTGCCATGCTTCAGGAAGTGCCTGACTTTATATCATGAAAACTGGTATCCCCCTGAGCTTATACGTTCACCTGCCCTGGTGTGTGGAAAAATGCCCCTACTGTGACTTTAACTCGCATGAGGTTCAGGGCGAACTACCTGAGCAGACCTATATTGATGCTTTATTTCGCAACGTTGAGGATCAGTTACCATCTTTCTGGGGCCGTCGAATTGATACCATGTTTATTGGTGGAGGAACACCCTCCTTGTTCTCTGGAGCAAGTGTCGAGCGGCTAATGTCTGGACTACGAGCGCGACTCGGATTTGTTGCTGATATGGAAGCCACTCTGGAATCCAACCCGGGCACTGCTGATGCCAACAATTATGCCGCTTATCGAGAGGCTGGTATCAATCGCCTATCGATCGGTGTTCAATCATTTGACACCGGGCACCTGAAAACGCTCGGCCGAATTCACTCAGCCAATGAAGCGATTGCCGCCATCGCCATCGCGAAACAAGCGGGATTTGAACGTATTAATGCCGATCTGATGTATGGCCTTGCTAATCAGACTGTGGCACAGGCGCTCGATGACCTCAAACAGCTCATTGATCAGGATATCGAGCATATCTCATGGTATCAATTGAC
>CAXRAF010000089.1:0-12897 GCA_964228485.1 Alteromonadales bacterium
GACAACAAAAATACAGCACTTATCTTCATTAATGTAGAGCACACACGCCAAATTAGTGCCTATCACGGTTTTGATAGCGCCTTTGAATTATTGAATCAAATCGAAGAAGGACTGCGCGAATATATTAAAGACGGCAGTCGGTTAATCCGTACCGGAAATCACGAGTTTGCCTTGGTATTGCAAAACATCAATAATCCGGGTCACTGCCAACTGGCACTCAATAGCATTGATCGAAAGTTAAACAACAAAAACCACAAGGGTAAGCATTTCAACACTAAAACCAGCCTAAGAATCAGTGGCGCCCTATATCCATCTCATGCAGTAAGTGCTGAGCAACTGGTCCAGTGTTCGGAAATCGCCATGTATCAGGCAGAGCTCAATAAGCAATCCCATTGTATGTATTCACAGAGGCTCTCGAATCGGATCGAGCGACAGATGAAGATCGAGTCTGATTTGGACAAGGCAATCTCAGAGCAGAAACTGACCGTTTGGTATCAACCAAAAATCAATATCAATGATGGCAGTCTGTATGGTGTAGAGGCTCTTGCCCGATGGCTAGATGATGCAACTGGCTCGATATCGCCAGAGGTATTTCTTCCCATTGCTGAGCAGAGTGTATTGATTAAGGAGATGACCTGTTGGGTGATGAATACCGCGTTTCGTCAGGCAAAAGAATGGGAACGAATGGGCTTGCATATCAACTGTGCGGTAAATATCTCTGGCCGAGTAGTTGATGATGAGGAGTTTATTGACCTCATCGAGCACATTACTGGTATCTGGGGTGTGAATCCTGAAGATATCACGTTGGAAATCACCGAAACTGCTGTAATGGAATCCTTTGATACTAATATGACCAAGTTAAATCACCTCAAATCACTCGGTTATAGTATATCAATGGATGATTTTGGTACTGGTTATTCGTCGCTGGAATATTTCAAAAACTTACCTGTCGATGAAGTCAAAATCGATAAATCATTTGTCAGGAATATGATGAATGACGATGCTGACCGTAAGATGGTGTCGATGATCGCGGGATTATCCCGAGCATTTGGCTTGAAGATTGTCGCCGAGGGTGTTGAGAGTGATGCGACGTTGCAAGCACTGCAGTCACTGGGCGTGCACCGAGCACAGGGTTTCTATATTGCTAAGCCCATGCCTGTTGATGAATTCCTGACATGGGCAGACTTTTATTTGACTAATCTCGAGCTAGAGAATCCGGTTTAGCGAGTTTTTCTAGGTCTAGCCGGCGGTAGATCAGTACAACTTCCTTCAAACACTTCAGCCGATAAACCAATGGTTTCTGATAAGGTTGGATGCGGATGAATCGTGAGTGCAATATCCTCAGCGTCACAACCCATCTCAATCGCAAGGCATGCCTCGGCAATTAAATCTCCCGCTGTAACACCAACAATCGCCGCACCGAGCAACTGATGTGTGTCCGGGTTAAAGAGCAATTTGGTCATGCCTTCACTGCGGTTGTTACCGAGCGCACGTCCACTTGCTGCCCAGGGGAAGACCGCTTTTTCGTAGGCCACACCCTGCTCTTTCGCCTCCCGCTCAGTAAGACCTGCCCAAGCCACTTCAGGATCAGTATAGGCCACCCCAGGAATGCAGGTTGGTTCGAAAAAGTGTTTTTTGCCAGCAATCACCTCAGCCGCAACATGAGCCTCGTGAGTGGCCTTATGGGCAAGCATCGGCTGACCAACAATATCGCCAATGGCGTAGATATGTGGCACATTAGTGCGCATCTGCTGATCAACCGCAATAAAACCTCGCTCATCAACAGTAACACCCGCTCGCTCTGCGTCGAGTAGGTCACCATTCGGCCGACGACCGACAGCTGAAAGTATCTTGTCAAAGCGCTGCGGCTCTGCCGGAGCTTTATCGCCCTCAAACGTCACCCAAAGCCCATCTTCTTTTGCTTCAACAGCTGTTACCTTGGTATTGAGCATGATATCAGCATATTTCTTCTTCATGCGCTTAGTCAGAGGCATGACAATATCCTTGTCTGCCCCAGGGATTAACTGATCCATCAATTCAACTATGGTTATCTCGCTGCCAAGGGCATGATAGACGGTAGCCATCTCCAGACCAATAATTCCGCCACCAAGACAGAGCAGTTTCTCCGGCACATCAGCTAATTCTAAAGCACCCGTTGAGTCGATAATTCGATCATCCTCGGGTAAGAAGGGTAAATTCACAACTCGCGAGCCGGCTGCGATAATGCAATTATCAAAGGTAATTGAATGCTCACCTGACTCGGTCGCCACCGTCACTTCATGACTAGCTGTAAACTTGGCTACTCCCTGAACCACTGTTACTTTTCGGGCTTTGGCCATGCCTTTTAGGCCGGTAGTCAATTTACTCACAACAGAATCTTTGTAGTCGCGAATCTTGTCTAAATCAATTTCCGGTTTGCCAAATGCAACACCATGAGAGCCCATATCATCGGCTTCATCAATGATTTTAGCGGTATGTAGTAACGCCTTAGAAGGGATACAACCGACATTCAAACAGACACCCCCTAGTGATTGATATTTCTCAATCAGCACGACTTCAAGACCTAAATCGGCAGCACGAAATGCAGCACTATAACCACCAGGTCCAGCGCCAATGACAATGACTTGCGTTTTCGCAGGTATATTCGATTGTGTTGTCATGTTAGTTGTCTAACTCCCAATGAATTCTGATGACTATTTGAGCAACAGGCGACGGATATCACCGAGTTGTTGCGCCAAGTGACTGGTGAACTTAGCTGCCAATGCGCCATCAATCACTCGATGGTCATAGGACAGTGACAGCGGTAGCATCAGACGCGGTTCAAATGACTCACCATTCCAGACCGGCTTCATCTGACTCTTAGACACACCAAGAATTGCGACATCGGGCCAATTAACGATCGGGGTAAATGATGTACCGCCGATTCCACCTAATGATGAGATACTGAAGCAACCGCCTTGCATGGCATCAATTCCTAGTTTCTTCTCGCGTGCCTTGGCTGAAACTTCACCTAGCTCAGTGGCGAGTTCGTATATTGATTTCTGATCGACATCACGTATCACCGGAACGACCAAGCCATCGGGTGTATCGACCGCAACACCAATGTGGAAGTACTTCTTCAAAATCAGGTTTTCACCATCGTTAGCCAAAGAAGCATTAAAACGCGGGAAAGCCTTTAGTGAAGCAACAACCGCCTTCATCATGAATGCCAACGGAGTCAGACGAACGCCCTCATTCATGGCTTCGTTTTTCATTTCCTGACGGAAAGCTTCCATCTCTGTGATATCGGCTTCCTCATGCTGCGTCACATGTGGGATCATCACCCAGTTTCGATGCAGGTTAACACTACTTATCTTCTGGATACGAGACAATGGTATTTGCTCGGTGTCACCAAACTTACTGTGATCGATGACTGGCAAATCAGCCGGAGTGACAGAGCCAGCGCCGGTGTTGGCATTGGCTTTCGGACGCGATAGTTCATATTTAACAAACTGCTGAACATCTTCTTTCAGAACGCGGCCTTTTTTGCCAGAACCTTTAATCTTGCTTAAATCAGCACCTAGTTCTCGGGCAAAGCGGCGAATAGCCGGTGACGCGTAAACTGCACCCTTATCAGGTCCGGATTGGATTGCTGGGTAGTCGGGCACTGGTGCTTTTGCCGGCGTGCTTTCAGCCACCGGTGCTGGCGATGCAACCTCTGGTGTCGGTTCAGGCTCAGCAGCTGTAGTCGCTGCAACAGTTGCAGGCTCGGCGTCTGGAGCACTGGCTAAGATCTTACCGACTACATCACCACTACTGACTTTATCACCCACAGCAATAGATAATGAGATCACCTTGCCAGAGAGCGAAGAAGGTACTTCCATACTCGCCTTTTCGGTTTCGAGCGTGACCAATGCCTGATCAACCTCAACTTCATCACCTTCTGCAATCATCACTTCAATTACGTCAACCGCTTCATCCTGTCCTAAATCCGGGATGATTAAATCTTGTTCAGTGGCCACGGCTGTAACAACTGACTCTGGCTGTTGGGCCTCAGGTTCTGACCCTGGCTGCGGCTCTGGTGTTGCTTCAATGACTGGCTCTGGTTCAGCTACGGGCTCCGGCGCCACTTGTGTAGTTACGCCCACTGACAATGTCAATATTGCCGCACCCTCACCTACCTTATCGCCTTCTGAGCATTGAATATTAATGACTTCACCGGCATGTGGTGATGGTACATCCATACTCGCCTTCTCAGTCTCCAATACAATTAGGGTATCCTCTACCTCAACGGTATCACCCACAGCAACACTGATCTCGATGATCTCAGCATCCGAGATATCACCAATGTCAGGGATTTTCACTTCGATAGTATTTGACACAATTTATCCTCTTAAACTCTTCGTCATAACCTGAAGATTAAGACTTCACAGGATCGACTTTCTCAGGATCGATACCCAGATCTTTCATCGCTTTGGTGAGTACTTTAGCGTCTAATTCACCGGTTTCTACTAAACCTGACAACGCCGCAAAAACGACATAATTTCGGTCAACTTCAAAGTGCGCGCGAAGATTCTCACGGCTATCAGAGCGACCAAAACCGTCTGTACCGAGCACGATGTAAGGCGCATCTATTTCCGATCGGATCTGATCAGAATGAATCTTCATGTAATCTGTCGAAGCAATCACTGGCCCCTGTTGTTTCGCAAGACACTGTTTAACGTAGCTTTGTTTTGCTTTCTTTCCCGGATGCATCAGGTTCCATCGCTGTACTGATTGCGCATCACGACCAAGCTCATTAAAGCTAGTCACGCTCCAGATATCAGACACAACCTTATAGTCCTCCTGCAACATCTCTGCAGCTGCGCGAACCTCACCCATAATTGAGCCACTGCTCAATAACTGCACTCTTAGTTGCTTAGCTTTACCCTTCTTTTTAGCACCCTCTTGCAATAAGTACATACCGGCAATAATGCCCTCCTCAACGCCCTCTGGCATTGCGGGTTGGACATAATTTTCATTCAATGTCGTGATGTAATAGAACACGTTTTCCTGCTCTTCGTACATGCGTCGCATGCCATCCTGAATGATCACTGCCAGCTCATATGCATAGGTTGGATCATAGGAAACACAATTCGGAATGGTGTTACAGAGAATGTGGCTATGACCATCCTGATGCTGTAAACCCTCGCCGTTCAGTGTCGTGCGACCCGAGGTACCACCAATCAGGAATCCTCGCGCTTGCATATCACCAGCAGCCCAGGCCAAGTCGCCGATACGCTGGAAGCCGAACATCGAGTAGTAAATATAGAACGGGATCATGGGTATGTTGTTAGACGAGTAACTCGTCGCCGCGGCTATCCAAGATGAGAACGCCCCCGCCTCATTGATACCCTCTTGCAGGATCTGTCCCTTCTTATCCTCGCGGTAGTACATGATCTGATCAGAATCGACTGGCTCATAAAGCTGACCAACACTGGAGTAGATACCCAATTGTCGGAACATGCCTTCCATACCAAACGTTCTGGATTCATCCGGTACGATAGGCACCACATGCTTACCTAAAGACTTGTCCTTAGTGAGGACATTAAGCATTCTCACAAACGCCATGGTGGTTGAGATTTCGCGTTCACCCGAACCTTTGGTGATGGCCTCGAAAGCTTTTAGCTTTGGCACCTCTAATTCAACATCCGTTGTTGAACGACGTGATGGAAAATCACCACCCAACGCTGCACGCTTTTGCTTCATGTATTGAATGACTTCGCCATCCTCTTCTGGCTTGTAGTATGGCACCTCTTCCAACTGATCATCAGTGAATGGGATCTTGAAGCGGTCACGGAACTGGCGTATCGCTTCAATGTCCATCTTCTTGACCTGGTGAGCGATATTCTTACCTTCACCGCTCTCACCCATACCGTAGCCTTTCACTGTTTTTGCCAGAATCACTGTCGGTTGCCCTTTATGATTCATCGCCGCGTGATAAGCAGCATAAACCTTGGTGGGATCATGACCACCACGATTCAGTCGCCAGATGTCCTGATCAGACATATTAGCAACCATGGCTTTAGTCACCTCAGACTTGCCAAAGAAATTCTCACGTGTGTAGGCACCACCGAGTGCTTTACAATTTTGGTATTCGCCGTCGACTGTTTCATTCATAACTCGTAACAGCTCACCATCGACATCACGGGCAATCAACGGATCCCAATAACGCCCCCAGACGACCTTGATGACGTTCCAACCTGCACCTCGGAATGAGCCCTCGAGCTCCTGAATAATCTTGCCGTTACCACGAACCGGACCATCCAATCGCTGTAAATTACAGTTCACAACAAAGATTAGATTATCGAGCTTTTCACGGCCAGCCAGTGATATCGCACCCAGCGATTCCGGCTCGTCCATCTCACCATCACCGGTGAAACACCAGACTTTGCGATTGCTGTTGTTGATGAGTTCACGGTCTTGCAGGTAATTCAAAAAGCGCGCTTGATAAATCGCCTGAATCGGTCCCAAGCCCATAGATACCGTTGGGAATTGCCAGAAATCCGGCATTAACCACGGATGGGGATAGGAAGATAGACCATCACCATTGACTTCCTGACGGAAGTTATCCATCTGCTCCTCGGTAAAGCGCCCTTCCAAAACGCTCGTGCATAGATACCGGGCGAAACATGGCCCTGGAAATAAACCAGATCGCCGGGATGAGTTTCGGTTGCAGCATGGAAAAAGTAGTTGTAAGCGACATCGTAGAGGGTCGCTGACGAGGCAAAGCTCGACAAGTGCCCACCTAGCTCTAAATTTTTCTTGGTAGCACGAAGTACCACGGCGATTGCGTTCCAACGAATAATTGCTCGAATACGCTTTTCCAATTCCATATTGCCGGGCAGACGCGCCTCATGCGATGGCGGAATGGTATTTAAGTACGCTGTTGTTGCATCGTATGGCAAGTAAGCACCGGAGCGACGCGCTTTATCAATAAGCTGCTCCAATAAATAGTGTGCACGCTCAAGCCCTTGCGCTTCGAGTACCGCATCCAGCGACTCCAGCCACTCTTGCGTTTCTTGAGGATCCAAATCGTGATTATCTGATGTAGCCATCATCCTTACCTTGTTAAGTTATGTCAGCAAGCCAAACACGGTCATTATCGCGATGATCAGGATGAGCACCTTCGTCGCTCGCGAAACCAATGCCAGAGCTTCTCTGTTTTCTGTAATTATGTCTAATTCTCTATTATCAAAATCTAATCCCATCGCACCAATACCGGTCTGCTCTAACATGCCGTCTGATTGTGAGCCACTCTTGAGGGCAAATGGGAGAAATCGTGCGAAAGCACCATTGAAATCACCAGCCAGGCTGTACAATAGCGCCGTTAATCGTTGTGGGATCCAATCAATCCAGGTGCGCACCACCTTGGCCACCGGATGAATGGTTGATTCTTCTTCATCTCTGACATGGTATTCAATATTACAGATCAGATTGTATGCCAGTGCCCCGCCAACACCGAAAAGCACGTAATAAAAGAGCACACCAAAAAAGCGGAAATTACACTGCCTAAGGATTAAGTCAGTAACCTGTCGACCGAGTGCTTCACTCGACTCAGGACAATCCTTGTGTTGTTTCTGATTCAGATTTTCCTGTACCACAATAAATGCAGCCTGAAGATCATCACGCTCGAGTGCTTCAAAATAAGATTTCAGGTGGGCATTTTGATCCAATGGGCCAAGACTGTAACTCAGTATGAGAATGGTCAGGAAGAACTGTGCAACGCCGAGAAAGAAGTCGCCGTCCATTTGGGTCAACCATACCGCGAGAATCACCGGAAGACTGACTAGTATCAGGTAACTTATGCGTGGACTAGTGTTTCTTAGTTGTGGCGAAAAGAACTCATACCAGGCAGGCATCAGTGCACGAGCCCCGAGACGATTGCCCAAGACTGAACTCAGTTTAAACTGATACTCAAGGAATAATACAACTAATAAGCTGATTAATATCATATGTTTGTTTTAATTGCTGTTGTAGCCCATACACACAGGGCGGATATTATACATAAATCAAGCCTTTGTAACGAGATACCGCACGCACACAGGCTATTTATTTTTATTATTCTGATAAATTGGATTTATATTGAGATAAACAGGAAAACTAACGAATAATTTAGGTATTCACTACTCATCTTCGGCTTTTTTCATGATGCGGAGATTGGAAATGACCGATTCCAAGGTCTTATCGTAAGCTGTGTCGATATCCGACAGCCGAACGCGACCGGTTTTAAGTGCATCATACAAACCCTGACGGTTATAATCAGTGAGCTTTTTACCTGCTCTGTCACCGAAAATATATTTACCCACTGAGGGTATGATAGCCATGATCTTCGCCCGAACTTTCTGGCCATCAGCATGGTACAAATCGACCCACAAGCCGACTTTCAATCGCTCCAGTAACTCATTCACATCATCATCTGCGAGTTCTGGATTATCCAGCACTTCGGCACCATGCGCACGACCCAGGGCGGGATTCGGAATGTCAGTTTCCGGCTCTGACACCTGTGACGGACTGCTCTCGGTCGCGGTATCGGTTTTGCTACTCTCTGGTGTAGATGGGCGCTGCATTTCCTGAGATAGAAACTTACTCTCACGATCAGATAGTGGCTGATTATTTGAGGCACTGTCGTTGTCTATCTCTGATAAATCGACTTCGTTGGCAAACTGCTCCATATCCGCTGAGCTAGGTGATGATTGTTCAGACTGTTGCGCGGACTCAGCAGGTGCAGTACCTTTTTGCTGTTCAGCAAAGTTAGAATCCTGGAAGAACATTGACATGAAGTCATCATCATCTACGGTTTCGTCTTCTGACTTAGAGGTTTTACTCTGCTGATGCTCTCTAAGTGCTTTTTCATAGGCATCGCGAGCTTCCTGCAATTCACTATCAATGATCCCAGCTTCACGCTCTGCCGGCGTTGTCGGTGTCTGGCCAACCGGCGTTGTTTTACCTTGCCGTATGACATTCGGATTATCATCCTCAAAACGAGGATCAGTCGAACTCATGGTAATACTACGTTCGATGTTTTCTTCTAGCATTGACGCTTCAATTGATTGGCGATCCCATGCTTCCTCGCTTTTATTAACCTCAGCCTTGAAGCTCTCATAGGCTTCCTCTGATACTTCGAATTCTTCATCAGGATGAGTTTCAGGACGCTCTTTTAAGACTTCCATATGGCAATGTTGTAGCTCGCGCAGTAAATCAACCGATTCGAACGAGGCGATTGATATCAAATTCAGCCCCTGTTTCAATCGTTTCACCACTTGCGGTAGGGTTTTAGCCATCTCTTTGCGATCAGATTCTGAGGCTTTGGACTGAACACTGGCCACGAGAATGTCAGCAGTCTTTAGTAACTCCTGATAGGCGTCCGATTGTTCACCTTCTTTCAGAAATTCAATGAACATGGCTTTAGACCAGTATTCAGTGAGGATTTTCTCAACAATTGGAGGTATACGCTTACCGGCACAAATATCTGCCAGCGAGCCCTCGATAACCAGACGTGCATTCTCGGCTTTGTTTGTGCGTGTTTCACGCTGTTTCTGACGTTCCTTTAGGCTTTCATCAAAGTGACTATCGCCCTCTATAAAGGCTTTGAATTGGCGATGAAGGGTGTCAAAGAGCACCGTGTTTTTATCGAATTCGTTGAGCACCTCGTCAACAATACGCATGATCTCGGTGAGTAACTGATCGATACCCGCTTTGTGGCCAGGATCCCAATTGTTGATGGACTGACTTAACGCCATCAATAACATTCGTCCAGGATGCTGTTTATTCTGAAACAATGAGCGGTCTAGCAGACCTAATTTGAGGTACGGTATCTGTAAGCGCGATATGTAATAGCGGACGTCATCAGGGATGTTATAGTTATCCATGATGAAACCAAACATCAGCTTGGTCATATCCAATATGTCGTTGTTTACTTCACCAATTGTCTGAGCCGATATTAGACCATCGTCAAGTAACCCCTCGCCTTGCAATAATTCTCTCAGATCTAACAAATAATTTGGGTTGTAATAATTACTATCATCAAGTGCACGGTTAGATTGAAGCTCGGTTAATTTTCGGATGATGTCGTCAGTATCGACCATTAGCCCTGTTGTGGCGGTAACAGCGTCTATCTCTGCAGCAGAGAATTGACCGGATGATTGTGGTGAGATGCTATCAATGTCACCAAACATCGCCTCAAAATCATCACCTGATGAGGTTTGCTCTGGTGCTTGACTTCCGTCTGAAATTGGACTCGCTGATTGCACGCCCAAACTCTGAATATATTGGCTAATCTTCTCATAAATACGGCTTAACTTACCCAGAACTTCACTGTCGAGTAATGCATATAGTCCGAGCAGACCCTTGGAGTGTAGTTGCATTTCATGAATACCGGCAACCCAGGCGCGGATAATGAATTCTGGATCGAGCGGATTATAATGATTCTTAACCCAGTCATTACCCATCATGGCATCAAGCGAGCGAGCAATGTTCTGAAGTGGAATGTCTGCTTTCATCTGGGCTTTGTTGAGCATAGTCTCCAGAGCTAACTTTTCCTCGAGTTCTGTGGCCCCGGTAACGTTACGCACCAAACCACCCTGCCGCTCATACTCCACGGGCACTGTGCCTTTGAGCAATAACTCAAACGGTTTTTCGATCTCTTGGACGATAGCCTGATACACTTTTTTACGAGTGAAACGAAGCTCATGCATTGAATCAAGGTAGATAGTTCGCTCATTGTCAAAGCTTGTTTGATCCGCTAAATGTGTCAAATAATCCGGGGCAGCATCGAGTGCACGGCCGAATTGATTCAGCAGTAATTTCAGACAATACTCTGTGATTTGTTGTGTGATGTCAGACAACGATTTATCCTATTCCTTGAATCTATCTGATAACGACAGAACTCACTTTCCAGTCAATTGATAATGCATAAGTGACAGCCACGGGTATTTTACCTATTTTTAAGTTATAAGTGCTATAGCTTTGATAATCTAAGTATAGACTATTCAAGCAATAACTCCTTGAAACTAATTCATATAGACCTATGTTAATTAGGAGAAGTTTTAGAGAACTAGACCTATGTCACAACCTGACAATCAAAATGATCCATCTCAGAATAACGACAACGACACCCAACCGCTCGGTAAAGGCATGTATTTCGCTGCCTGGATTCTTGGGCTGGCCCTGATGACATCACTCTTTTCAGGTGTTATTGAGCAAAAAATTAATCCCAATCAATCACCCAATGCGCGTTATGTGAATGGCGCAACTGAAGTGGTGTTAAAGCAGAATAGTCAGGGTCATTATGTCACCAATGGAACCATTAACGGTAAGAATGTCACTTTTTTGCTGGATACCGGTGCAACCGATGTCGCAGTGCCTGCACATATCGCAGCCAAGGTTGATATGCGCCGAGGACGTCCGATCCAGGTTATGACAGCCAATGGCATTACCACAGCCTATCAGTCCTGGATAGCCGAAGTGGGTATTGATGATCTCATCATTCAGGATGTCGATGCCAACATCAACCCAGCTATGACCGATGACTTTATCCTGCTCGGTATGAGTGCCCTTAAGCAACTTGAGTTTACCCAGCGTGGCGATACTCTAACGCTCAAAAGCTACGGTCAATAGTTGTAATCGCCAGATGAACATAGCCTAATTTGCCGTTTGTGATTAGAATGGCACACCAATCAATTAATTGCAGCTGAGTTTAATGCGTTTCTACCATCGCGATACTGAATCACTTCCCGATTATTTCAACGATCTCGAGCAGGTTGTCCTGCGGGACGTTCAAAGAGCATTGGAAGAAGATACCGCTCAGATAGATGGCGGCTCCGATATCACCGCTGAATTGATACCTGAAGGTACCTCGGTGACTGCGCAATTGATTGCACGTGAGAATGGGCTTTTATGTGGCTCAGCCTGGTTTGAGTATTGTTTTACATCTCTATATGACAACATTCAGATCGACTGGAACGTGGTAGAGGGTGCTCGATTTTCTAATGACGATGTCGTGTGCACTATAACAGGCAATGCACGCGCCATATTAACCGCAGAGCGCAGTGGTTTGAATTTCCTACAAACCCTATCGGGAACAGCCAGCGCGGCATCCCATTACGCTGATATGATCAAACACACCTCTTGCCGACTACTGGATACGCGAAAGACAATTCCCGGGTTACGTTTGGCTCAGAAGTATGCGGTCTATTGTGGCGGCGGCTCTAACCATCGGATGGGTCTATATGATGCCTACTTGATTAAGGAGAATCATATCCGCGCATGTGGTGGTATCCCAGCTGCTGTTGCGACGGCTAAGCAGAATCATCCCGGTAAAACGATTGAAGTTGAGATCGAGACGCTCGACGAACTCAAGACAGCTATCGAAAGTGGGGCTGATATTATCATGCTCGATAACTTCTCAAATGCCGATAAGGTAGCAGCGGTTTTACTCAATCAGGGACAAGCAAAATTAGAGGCCTCGGGAGATATCAATGCAAAAACGATTGTTGAGGTTGCTGAAACGGGGGTGGATTTCATTTCTGTAGGCGCAATTACCAAACATGTCACAGCCACAGATTTCTCGCTACTTATTCAAGAAGCGTAAAAATCGCAAAATTCACAAAAGTGACAATTTTCGTCACTTTAAGTCACTGGATGTTAGATTTAAAACCGATTTTTCGATTGCGAACTACAAAATGTTAACAATTTCGCACTAAAAAAATTAAAATTATTTTTTTGTTGATTTTCATGATCTTAGTCGATACTCTTCATGTGAAAAATAAAGTTGTGTTTTATTTTTTTGTAGTTGGCACACTGTGTGCTTAGTCTTACTACACATTGATCACAGATGTTGCGGTAGGGGTACCACCCAGTATCTGACTTTAAATCTAC
>CAXRAF010000090.1:0-19762 GCA_964228485.1 Alteromonadales bacterium
GAAGCATAACCAAACAGCGGCTTACGTGAGAACGTTGGGATAATTGCTGAAGCAATACCGAACGCCGGTAAGATCATGATGTAAACCTCAGGGTGACCGAAGAACCAGAAGATGTGCTGGAACAGAACCGGATCACCACCACCCGCAGCATCGAAGAACGAGGTACCGAAGTGACGGTCCGTAAGCATCATGGTTACCGCACCTGCTAGGACTGGCATAACCATGACCAGTAGGAATGCTGTGATAAACCAGGTCCATACGAATAGCGGCATCTTCATGTAGGTCATACCCGGTGCACGCATATTCACAACCGTAACAATGACGTTAATCGCACCAAGAATTGATGAAATACCCATCATGTGAACACCCAGAATGAAGAAATCTGTACTTGGTGGTCCATAGGTGGTTGAGAGTGGCGCGTAGAATGTCCAACCGAAGTTTGGTGCTCCGCCTTCCATGAACAGCGACATCAACAGCAGTGAGAACGCAAATGGCAGAATCCAGAAACTCATGTTGTTCATGCGTGGTAGTGCCATATCAGGCGCACCAATCATGAGTGGAATCATCCAGTTTGCGAGTCCGACGGTGGCCGGCATTACAGCACCGAATACCATGATCAGACCATGCATTGTGGTCATCTGGTTGAAAAAGTTAGGTTCGACTAACTGCAGGCCTGGAACGAAAAGCTCAGCACGAATAACCATTGCCATCGCGCCGCCAGTTAGAAACATAACAAACGAGAATATCAGGTACATGGTACCGATATCTTTGTGATTAGTAGAAAAGACCCAGCGCTTTATTCCAGTCGGAGCGTGGTGATGATCGTGATCATCATGTCCGTGGGTAGTGTCATCAATAACAGCAGTCATCTCTTTTCCCCTTATTGATTCTTACGAGCCGCAACATCGGCTGGTTGGACCAGGTCACCTGTATCATTACCCCAGGCATTTCTGGTGTAGGTGACAACTGCGGCAATCTCTGCGTCGGTCAGCTGCGAAGCGAATGCCTGCATAGCTGTTCCCGCACGTCCGTAGAGCAGTACGTCTATATGATCTTCAACAGGACCGGTGGTCGTGAAAGCGGCACCAGCAAGTGCTGGAAATAGCGGTGGTGTACCTGAGCCGTCAACCTTGTGACAAGCGGCACATCGTGCATTGTAAGTATCTTCACCAATGGCCATTAATTCGCCCATCGTCCACACCTTAGAGGCATCAGCCATCGCAGCACGTTGCGCTTCTATGGCCGCCTGCTTTTGGTCGTTAACCCAGCTCGCGTAATCTGACTCAGTCTTAGCTTCGACAACGACTGGCATGAAGCCGTGGTCTTTACCACATAGCTCGGTGCATTGGCCGCGGAAGATGCCAGGCTCTTCGACTTTTGCCCAGGCTTCGTTGATGAATCCCGGTATAGCATCCTTCTTCACTGCAAAATCAGGTACCCACCAGGAGTGGATCACATCATCAGAGGTCATCAGGAAACGAACCTTCTTACCAACTGGGATAACCAGTGGCTTATCGACTTCAAGCAAGTAAGTGCTCTGTGCCTGATCGTCCATGTTCTTAACATCAAGGTTGTTGATGGTATCCCAAGAGGTCGACATCAGGCTGAAGTATTCAATATCTGTCTGATCACCATCGAGATATTTGTAATGCCATTTCCACTGCGATCCGGTGATGAGAACGGTCATGTCAGCATCTGATTCAGTGTCATACATCTTCACTAGTACGCTTGTCGCCGGGAAGGCAAGAGCTACCAAGATGAGCAGCGGAATCGTGGTCCAGATAATCTCAACAGTCGTTGAGTGACTGAATGTCGCAGGATTCGGGTTTTTCTCACGGCGGTGTGCCCACATGCTGTAGAACATTGCACCGAATGTAACCACACCAATACCAACACAGACCCATATCACGATCATGTGTAGATCGTAGGCCATCTTACTAATTTCAGTTACGCCTTCAGGCAGATTGTATTTCGAAGCCAGCAAAGTGGTCGCTGGGATCAAACACACAGCCAAAAGGAGAAACTTTAGCTTACGGAGTAAAGCCATTTCTACTTCTCCAATAGATATTAAAAACTGTTTTGTAAATTCGTTGAGCTTGTAATTATTCACTCAAGATTTAGGGCATCTTATTATTTTTGTGCCTTTCAAATTCGTATTCGGGATTGGCTGTTTTTTCTGACACAAACAGAACACAAATGACATGCCAATTGCCCCATATTGCAAACGTGCAGATTCTACTGAAAATATAGCTTTTGATCCAACTAAATAAAGCCAGATTTGCCCCAATTCTTAATTATCTAACAAAAACCGCATTATTATTGCAGTAATTCCTCTAATTTTGCCCAAAGTGCCTGAATTTCATCATTTTCCGGCAATTCTAAGTCCAGCGTTTGTATTTTGTTCCAACGCAGTTTTGCAGCCGCAACATCGTCCGCCTCGAAGAGCTCAAGGATCTGTTGTAATTCCTTTTTCAGACTCGCCTCATCATATACCTTGGGAGGGGTTTGGATCGGTGTAGTTAATGCGGCAATTTCAGCACTAGCCGACTCATTTGCGACGTCATCTGATAACTTTTGAGATTGGGTCATACGCGCTTTTCTGGTGGCATCTGTTTTTGCTTGTGCAGCCAGCAATTCCAGGTCGGGAGTTCGGATTCGTGATCCGGTGATAGTGATGGTCTCTTGAGCATCATTCGGATCAGCCAAAATAATTGGTTCTGCTTCGGCGACTGCCGCAGTAGGTTTGGGTGCTTCGATATCGGCGGCTAGGGATTCAACCAGCTCAGATTTATCCTTGGCAGCAGGGCGAGGCGGGGCTTGCATGGTCAAGGGTTCAGTTGGAGCCAGCGTTTGTTCGATCTCAAGTTGCTGCTCGGGTGTCAATTGGATGGCTAATGCAACGACCAGAGTCACGCTGGCGGCGGTTGCTAGATATGGGCGCCAAGTGTCGGCTTTTGCAGACTTTTCCTCGAGTGCCTCTGCCGCTTGGGCTAGGATTAAATCATCAACGCGACTATCCGGGACTTCCGTACTTGATTCTCTGTACAGGGATTTCAATTCATCTTCATTCATCATGACCCCCTAGTCGTTGTTGTAGTTTTTCAACAGCATAGCGTATCCGGCTCTTCACAGCGTCAACATGTTCCTGATTTATGTTGGCGATATCCGGAACCGATAAACCCGCCTCGTAGTGTAATAGGAATGCCTGGCGTTGTGGAAACGGCAATGAGGCGATTACCTGACGAATCCTATTGAATGCGGCATCTCTGATCTGACCCGTTGGCTCGGAAGTGTCTTCAAGCATCGCTAAGTCATCGTCGAGTAACTGTACATGCTCTTTCTTGCCACGATAAAAATCAATCAGACGATTACGTGCGATGGTATATAACCAGGTGGTAAATTTAGCACTTGGTTGATATTTGATACGACCTTTGATCACCGATGACCATACCTCTTGCAGGAGTTCTTCCGCGCTTGGTTTGTCAATTCCGTGACGTAAAATGAAGCGATATAACGGTGCTTTATGGCGATGATATAGTGTTTCAAAAGCAGCTAATTGCCCATCTTTGTAGGCTAACATCAGTGCTTCATCAGTGCTCGTTTCATGGCTTGGTTCAGTCATCGAACGCATCATAGCACGAACAGACGGATCGCTTGATACAATCCGTCTGCCAGCTTGATTTTTTGACTGATACAAAAGCACTAAGACTCAGTCATATCAAGGGTTTGCGCGAGCTTTACTAGGCGACCAAATTCCGCACGAAGGCCATTTTTATCATGACCTTTGCCGGCCAGAATCAAGGCCTGAATGTCATCATAGCTAAACTGTGATGTATATTTTCCACCCTGTAATTTGTCGGCAAAGGCAACCACAGCGGCAGTAAATTGCGAATCTTGATTACTCGGTTCTGAGTCACTATTCAGTTCAGGGAGTTTGAGCGGTGATTCAATCAATTGACTAACTGATTGTCCCGGTTGTTTATAACGGATGCGCATGAAGGCAAGCTCATCTGAGTCGGCAACCGGCTCGGTTTGCTGTTGCTGATAACGTAGCGGCGGCAAGCTCCGATTTTGCGAATCGGTCAGTGTGATTTCATATATAGCTGTCACCGTATGCCCCGCCCCAATTTCACCTGCATCGACCTGATCATTATTAAAATCTTCGCGTGCTAAGGTACGATTCTCATACCCTATCAGACGATATTCCGCCACATGTTGTGGGTTAAATTCCAGCTGTAATTTGACATCGGCGGCGACGGTAATGAGTTGGCTATCTAGTTCATCAACAAGGACTTTGCGCGCCTCAAGCAGTGTGTCGATATAACTGTATGAGCCATTGCCATTGTTAGCTAATTGCTCCATCAGGTGATCATTATAGTTGCCTGAGCCAAAGCCAAGCGTTGACAGTGATACGCCATGGTCACGTTTCTGCTCAATCAGTTCCACTAAGGCATCGGTAGAGGATTGACCAACGTTGAAATCACCATCAGTGGCAAGAATAACGCGGTTTATACCCTCGTCAATAAAGCCTTTTTGAGCCATTTGATAAGCCAGATTAATGCCAGACTCACCATTGGTTGAGCCACCGGCATGCAGTGAGTTCAGAGCTGACTCAATGGTTAAATAGTCATTGCCCTCTGTCGGCTCTAAAACCACACCCGAAGCACCGGCATAGACAACCAGTGAGATGCGATCATCGCTCGTCATTTGCTTTGATAACATCAACAGTGACTTTTTCAGCAATGGCAATTTATTCGCTTGGTTCATTGAGCCTGAAACATCTACCAAAAATACCAGATTCGCCGCTGGACGCTTGACTGTCTCCGGCATTTCCCAGGCCTTGATCCCAATTTGCAACAGATGCTTATCGGCATTCCAAGGGGCAGGCATCATCTGACTATTCACCAAAAATGGCTGATCCATATTGCTTGGTGCCTCATAGTTGTAGTCAAAATAATTGATCAGCTCTTCTGTCCGGATCGCGGCTTTGGGCGGCAAAGTGCCTTGGTTGAGAATGCGCCTCATATTGCTGTATGACCCGGTATCAACATCAATACTAAAGGTTGATACAGGCTCTTGGCGGACGTCCTTAATGCCGGATTGCTTGAATTCATCATATTGCTCGCCACTCAAATCATCGCTGTGTTGGGGAGGGTATATCGCTATTGCCGGATGACTTGCATCGGCATAAGGCTGCATAGCACTTGGCTGAATCCGACTTCCGGTGACCCGCACCATTTGTGCTTTTTCGGCATTAAGTTGTCTATGTTTAGTCGCTACCTCAGCAACCACTTGGGCTTCCTCAGTTTCGCTGTCTGGATTACTTTGATGCGCGCAGGCAGTGACACTGATTGCCAATGCCAGTGCGGTTAAATGAGTCATTGGTTTATGCATGGTATTGCTCCGTTGGTGAAGATTACTGCTATAAACGGAGCGGAATGGGAAAAGGGTTAAAAATAATTAAATTTTTATTTCGAAGGCGTCACTGTCCATCCAAGCTGGGAACTTTTGCCGGAATTCCAGTAGTAACTGGGCATCAATTTCACAGGTCTCTATGCGATCCTCACTCATTAAATCACACAGCGACTCACCCTTAAAATCAACCAAGACACTATCACCCGCATGATCTATCCCATTGGCATCAGCACCAATCCGGTTAACGCCAATGACATAACAAAGATTTTCAATTGCCCGGGCTCTGAGCAGGGTTTGCCAAGGATAGCGTCGTGCTGCTGGCCATGAGGCAACGAACAGCATCAAATCGATGTTGTTATTGCTCCGACACCAGACCGGAAAGCGCAAGTCGTAACAAACATTCATCGCGATTCGCCAACCACGCCAGTTAACAACTACCTGTTTGTCACCACCCGCATAACGCTGGTCCTCGTCAGCCATACGGAACAGGTGACGCTTGTCATAGTGAGTTACTTGACCATCTGGGGTGGCAAAAATCATTCGATTATAGTTGCGATTGTTTTCGCGAATCACCAGACTACCTGTGATGGCAGCCTGATGCTTTTCAGCCTGCGAAACGAGCCACGCTATGGTCGGACCCTGCATGTCCTCGGCAATTTTCTCGGCATTCATGGTAAAGCCTGAGTTGAACATCTCGGGTAATACAATCAGATCAGTACCCTCATATGCCGATGCCTGTATGGCCTGCTCAATATTCTCGGCAAGCCGTTGACAATTTTCCGCTGCCTTGTGCCAGATAATTTCTGTTTGTACCATGGTCACTCGCAGTGACTTGTCAGGACTTTGCATATCGCCTCGATAGGATCCACAATAGATAGAGTAACGTTACTATGATTGTGAATGTAATATCAAACTGTCAGGTGCTGACTAGACTGGAGAATCCCTGTTAATGAGATATCAATTATTACTAATAGCGTCTTTATTCGCTGTCTCGATTAGTGCCCAAGAGCCGGAACAGCCGGTAGAAAAGCCGAAACCTGACCCCTACGTGCCACAACCACAGGATATTGTGATTGGTGAGCAGCTTGAAACATTGCTACCAGCCAGTGAAGTAAAATGGCTCGGAGACGGTGATAATCGCTATTTGGCGCGCTCAAAAACCGCTGAGACGGGTCAGGCAATGGGTAATATCCTTTTGCTACCGGGTCCGGGTAAGACCATCAATAGCGCGGGTTATGTTCGTCAGGCAATGGCTTACTATCCGACAGTTTCATGGCACACCATGGCTATTCCTGCCGGTCCACTCGATTTTAGTGGTCCTGAGGTAGAAATACCTGAGACGACCAAGCCGGTAGCGCAAGATGCTGCTGAGGCACCGACTGATGGTGCTGAGCCGGACACCAAGCCGCCCAAACCTGAGCCAGTGTTGAAGCCTGAAGGAGCGTGGTACGATGCGCAACAAAAGGCCAATATGGCGCTGATTACGGCACGTGTTAAACAGGCAAGTGAGCAACTGCCTGAGTCACAGAAAGGTTACGTTGTGATCACTGCCTCTGCTTCAGCGGGTTTATTGGTATCGGCAATCGCAGCCGGCGATATTAACCCTAAAGCGCTTGTGATACTCGATATTGAGCATCCTGTCCGCACGCATCAAGATAAGATGATGGCGGATTTGGCAGCATTATCCATCCCAATCTTGGATTTATATCAACCGCTCAACGAAGCGGCAGCAAAAAAACGCCAACCACTGGCGCGCAAAGCCAACTATCGACAAACCATGATCCCGACCGTTAGTGCGGATTATGTTGGCGTTGAGGATCTGCTACAAAGAACTATCCGTGGTTGGCTAAAAGTCCACACCAACTAATGCGCTGTCCACTGACCGCCTCGTTAATTGAGTAACCATGTAATGCGCATATTAGCTGTCATCCTGTGGTCTTTATCGCTTGCTTTTGTATCAGGCTGTGTGAGTAATGCCACCTTTGAGGGAGGCGCGATCGAGCAACAGAGTCAGGCGCCATTGATATTACAGGAGCAACCAGCACCACTGAACATAGTCGTCATTGGTGGTACAGCAGGCATTGGTTTAGAAGTGGTTAAACTGGCTCTGGACAGAGGCCACACGGTCACCGCTGTATCAAGAAATACCAATAAACTTCGGCTGGCACGGCCAAACCTGCGCAAGCAAGATGGCAATATTCTCAACATACAGGATATGCAGCGATTATTACCGGGTCATGATGTCATCATCAGTAGCGTTGGATTAGTAGCAGGTAAGCGCAATGTGACGCTATTTTCCCGGGGCTCGAGCAATATCATAAAAGTGATGCGTGAGACAGGTCAAAATCGATTCATTGCGGTATCTGCCATTGGTGCCGGAGATAGTCAGGGGCACGGCGGCTTTCTATTCGATACCCTTCTGCAGCCGCTTATTCTTGGCGATGACATTGATGATAAAAGCCGCATGGAGGCGTTGATAAGCGAAGCAAACATTAATTACACCATCGTCCGACCTGCGATCTTGACCAACCAACCGGCACAACAAAAGTACCGAATTTTGCGACAACTTCAGGGCATTGAAACGGGCAGCATTTCACGTCAGGATGTGGCTCATTTTATTGTCTCTATCGCTGAGCAGAAGGCCTACATCAAACAGGTAGTCACGCTGAGCGACTAGCTACTTTTTAATGCCGCGATGATTTTTGATTAACTCCCAGGCTGATTGAATTTCCTGAGTTTTTTCTTTCGCAACTTCAATCATGTCGTCGGGTAAACCCTTGGCCGCGAGCTTGTCGGGATGATGTTGTGACATCATCTTGCGATAGGCTTTTTTAACTTCCGCATCAGAGGCCGTGGTACTGACACATAACACCTGATAGGCATCCTCAAGACTGACCTTACTGGACTGATTGCTTGATTGGTATTGTCGCTGTTGCTGATAGAATCGGTGTTGTGCCTGTACGCTGTTGATGATCAGGTTCAGACGCATTTGACTGACATTGAGTCGCGTGGCAATACGTTCGAGTACTCGCCGTTCTTCTGGCTGTATACTGCCATCAGCAAATGCCGAGCTAATCTGTATCTCCAGAAACATCTGAATCAGTGACACGTCATTACCAATGGTATCGGCGAACTCACTCAGACAGGCATCAAGGTTGAAACTCGCCTGTTTGCCCTGACTAAAGTGTTCGATGGCTTGTTTGCGTCGTGCTTCAGTCAGACGCATATGAGCCATTACCGCATTGGCGTTCTGAATTTCATTCTCTGATACTCGACCATCCGCCTTGGCAAGATGCCCCATGACCTTGAAAACCGTAGTAAAGAAGCTGATCTTTACCTGCTCAGGATCGCGGGCATAACCAAAATGATTGGTTGAGATACCCCGGTCAAATTGATGTCCTAACCAAATACCAAGCAAGGCACCTGGTAGATTGAAGATTAAGAACCCGAATATTGCGCCTAGTGTTTTACCCCAAATCATGGCATTAAATGTATCACTTACTCCTAACAATGGGATTTATTGTACGTGGCTTGTGACATAAAACCCAGTTTCGAACCACTTGATGCGATTTTAAGTGTTGCGAAGTTTTACAGCGTTAGGTGAATTGTCAGTATTCAGTTACAATTCGCAGGAGTTTGATGACACGGACAATTCCGTCATTTTCATAGTATGCAATCGAAGTTCATAGTGATCGTTCCATTCTTTCTTGGTGCCCTGACCCATTCGGTGTCAGCGCAAGAGGATGTGCTGGATAAAGAGCTCACCGAAGGCAGTGCGAAAGACGCCGAGATTATCGATGGCTGGAATATGAACTTCTTTAAGCGCAAGTGTCCTGCCCACACAGCGCGTGAGAATACCGAAAGTCTGCAAGTCGTTGGTATGGATGTCATCGCCAATGACATCAGTAGCCCTGTGCCCGGTCTGGTTAATTTCATCGGTGATGTCCGTCTTGATCAAGAAAATCTCAAGCTGGCTGCCGGTGAGGCCAAGATGGATGAGTCGAGCGGCATATTTACTGCCAGAGACGATATCCGACTGGCTACCGAACGAATGCGTCTGACGAGTGAACTCATTAAGCTGGATGTCGCCAAGCAGGGCATGGTGGTTGAGGATGCTCGATTTCAGTTGCGTCAAGGTGCTCTGCGTGGTGAAGCGGAATCGCTGCAGGTAACTGTTGATGAACCGATCGTCATCCAAAGCACTATGCTAACCACTTGTCCACCCGGCGACAACGGCTGGCTGTTTGAAGCCGACGAGATAATTATTGATACTGAAGAAGGTTGGGGTGATGCCTATCACATGACCCTCAGTATTTCCGATGTGCCAATTTTTTATCTGCCGAAACTTAGCTTCCCTGTCGATGACCGCCGAAAATCAGGTTTTCTCTATCCCGGGATTGGCAGCTCAGGCCGCAATGGATTTGAGTTGGAAGTCCCCTGGTATTGGAACATTGCACCGAATCGTGATGCCACCTTTGATATAAAGTACCTGTCTGAGCGCGGCGTCATGCTCGGTACGGAATATCGCCACATGACCAACAACAGCAATAATATGTTGTATTTTGAGATTCTGGAAAATGACAAGAAAGCGTTGAATCAAGATGAGGTCGACCGGCATTTCTACCAACTAAAGACCGATTATCAAAATGGCGATCATTGGCGGGCAGAAATCGATTTAAATAGTGTCAGTGATGATAATTACTTCTATGATTTTGGCGGTAACTTTGAGAACGGTAACCGTAATTATCTAGACCGGATTGCGCAGGCGACATTTGCCGATGATAACTGGTCTATTTCGACCACTGTGAGTGACGCCCAGTTGCTCTCAACAAATTCGTCATCGTACCGTCGTATGCCTCAGATTAACTATCAGCACTGGCAACCATTTGTCGACCCAGATAATCCGCAGCCATGGATCTTTAACATGGCCGCCGAAGTAGCCGCGTTTCGCCATGACAATGCCACCGAGAGTAATCGGGTTATCTTTACCCCCGAATTGAGTTATCCAATCCGCTGGAACTGGGGACATGTCACGCCGAAATTGCAGTGGCATTACAGTCATTATGAGCAGTGGACAGATGCCCAACCGCAAAAGCAAACCATCGATCGGGAACTACAAATCCTCAGTATTGATTCTGCTATGACGTTTGAGCGAGACATCGTGATTGATGATCAGTCGCACATTCAGACGTTAGAGCCGCGGCTATTTTATTTAAAAATACCCTACAAGAATCAGGATGATATAGGCCTCTATGACACAGCCTTGCTGGAACGCATGGAGCAACGTCTGTTTAGTGACAACCGCTACAGTGGTAATGATCGCATCGGCGATACGGATCAACTGTCGGTCGGACTCACCTCGCGTTTTATTGATCAGGAAAATTATCATGAGTGGTTGAGCATTACGCTTGGGCAGGCACGTTACTTCTCGGATCGACAGATGAACTTTGTGTTTGATCCGGAGACGCGTACCTTCACCGACTTAGGTCCAGACACCAGTAGTGATTCACCGTTGGTGACCTCCATTGATTATTCACCGAGCGAATATTGGCGGCTTACTGGTGACCTTGAATATAATGAGAGTGCGAAACGAACCGAATCGGGTATTGTTGGGATCCAGTATTTGACCCCAGAATTGATCATCAATCTGCGTCATCGGACCAGTCGCTACAGTCAGGCTGAAAATATTGAACAATCAGAGCTTTCATTTGCGCGTCAGGTGGCGGATAATTTCGCCATCATCGGTCGATGGAAGCAGGATCTGCAAAAAGATCGAACCATCGACAGCTTTATCGGTCTTGAATATGAGGACTGTTGCTGGGCGGTACGACTTGTGTACCGACGTTATTTGAACATCCGTCTTGATTCCAGTGGTTTTGCGGTACCGGGAACGGGTGAATATAACAGCAGCATATTTTTTGAATTTATTTTAAAGGGCCTGACGAATCTGGGTAGACGATTGGATGTTGAGCGTGACATCTACGGCTATCAGGATCGGTTCGACCCAAAACAAAATTAACAGGTATTAGATTATGCGGCATTTAGGTGCTATCCAAAAGCTCATACTGTTGGGCATTATGTGTTTCTCACTGTCACTCACGGCAGAGATAAAGTGGCTTGATAAGGTCGTTGTGCTGGTTGAAGACGATGTTATCCTCAATAGCGAACTGGAGCGACGCACGGCGGCAGTGAAACAGCAAATTCAGGCCAGCGGTCAAACCCCGCCATCAGATGCTGCGGTTAAAAAGCAGGTGCTTGAACAACTTGTCATGGAGTCAATCCAGCTGCAACGTGCACGTCGAGCAGGGGTACGTATTTCAGATGAGGAACTCAATGCCTCAATTGAGCGTATCGCAACCGGTAACAACCTGACCATTTCCCAGCTTAGTGAGCAACTTGAGAGTGATGGTGTTAAGTTCCCTATCTTCCGTGAGGATATCCGTAATGAGATCATGATCAGCCGGGTTCGACAGGGCTCTGTGAATCAGAAGGTATTTGTCTCCGAGCAAGAAGTCGATGATGTACTGAAACTCATCGAGGAGCAGGGCGCATCCAGTGTGCAATATAAAATTAGACATATGCTCATTGCCATCCCTGAGTCTGCCAATGCCGATGATATCGACGACGCACGCGAGAAGGCACAGAGTGTCCGCGATCGATTTGACTCTGGTACAGATTTCATCGGCATGATTCTGGCCGAATCTGACGGTAGCGATGCGCTTCAGGGTGGCGATTTTGGCTGGCGTACCATCGAACAACTGCCATCACTGTTCACCGATTCCGTGGCAGCCATGAAAAAAGGCCAATTATCAGAGGCTATTCGTTCACCGAATGGTCTGCATATTCTGTATCTGGAAGATCGTCGTGGTGGCGTTGAAACCCAGATGGTCGATGAGGTTAACCTGAAACACATACTGGTTGAAGTGAATACCATTACCTCAGACGAGAAGGCAGAAGCGCAACTGCTCTCAATACGCAGAGAGGTCGAGTCTGGCAACACCACTTTTGAAGAGCAGGCCAAGGTTTATTCTGAAGATCTCAGTTCAGCGTCTGAGGGCGGTGATCTGGGCTGGGCTGCACCATCAGCATTTCAGCGTCTGTATGGCAATGCGGTCGATGATCTGCAAGATGGTCAAATGAGTCAGCCGTTCAAGGCGGGCGCGGGTTGGTATCTGGTCAAGCGCGTTGGCAGCCGTCAAACCGATCAGACCGAAGAATTTAAGCGTAATCGTGCACGACAAATTTTGTTCCGACGCAAGTTCGATGAAGAACAAGAAGCGTGGATGCGCGAGATCCGTGAGCAGGCTTACGTCAAAATTCTGGACGAAGAACTCAAGGATTAAATGACTAAACAAGGGCCAATTCCGAGGTTGCTGATAACCGCCGGCGAACCCGCCGGTATTGGTCCCGAGCTTTGTCTTCGTATTGCCCAGACAGCGTGGGATGCACATCTGGTGGTTTGTGCTGACCAAACACTACTCGAACAATACAATCAGCTGTGTCACTTAGGGGTAGAAATAATTCCTTGGCAGATAACGGATGATCTACCGCCCCACCAAGCCAATAGAATCTACTGCCATCATGTGCCGATGGCTGATAATAATGTCCCGGGACAGCTCAATGTCAACAATGGCAGTTATGTCCTGCAGACATTGAGCACAGCCATTGATCTGGTGATGTCTGAGTTGTTTGATGCCTTGGTCACTGCGCCGGTTCATAAAGGCATAATCAACGATGCCGGATTTAGTTTTTCAGGCCATACTGAATTCCTGGCGGATAAATCAAGCGGTGAGTCAGTCATGATGCTGACCTGCCCGGACTTCCGAGTGGCTTTGGTCACCACGCATCTACCCCTCAAGGACGTTTCTGCAGCAGTGACTGAGGCAAGCATCAGTCGCGTTGTTCGTATTCTCGATACCGATCTGAAGCGGAAATATGGTATTAAGCAGCCGGTCATCCATGTGTGTGGACTGAACCCGCATGCCGGTGAGGGTGGTCACCTCGGTATGGAAGAAATTGACACCATTATTCCAACACTCGAAAAATTACGTGCCGAGGGTTATCAGCTCAACGGTCCTTTGCCTGCTGATACCGCATTAACACCTAAGGGAATGAGGGGGGCTGATGCCACATTGGCCATGTATCATGACCAAGGCTTGTCAGTATTGAAGTACGCCGGATTCGGCGATTCAGTTAATGTCACACTCGGTTTGCCGTTTATTCGAGTCTCAGTTGATCATGGTACGGCCATAGACATCGCGGGCAAAAACTGTGCTGATCCCGGCAGTCTGAAAGCAGCAATTAATGAAGCGCTGATCATGACGTGTGCTCAATTGAGCGCCTAGATAGTGCTTGTTTTAGCCTGCATCAGTCGTGTAGGTTATACCGTGCAACACGAACAATAATCATCAGGATTTTCTTATGTCATACAGAACTACGATACTTGTATTATCCACCTTACTCCTAACCTCAATATCCGCCGCAGAGGATCCATACCTCTGGCTAGAGGAGGTCGAGGGCAAAGAGGCGCTTGAATGGGTGACCGAGCAAAATGCCATTACCGATAAGTCGTTAGCCTCAGATCCACTCTACCAAGAGCTGTATGAACAAGCCTTTGCAGTGCTGAGTCGTTCGGACAAATTACCAAATATCAACGTCAAGGGTAACTGGGTGTATAACCTGCAAAAGAGTGATGACAATCCGCGCGGTGTCTATCGTCGCACGAGCATGGAAGACTTTGTCAGTGGTAAACCCAAATGGCAGACTGTGTTAGATGTCGATAAGTTGTCGGAAGCGGAAGGTCAGAAGTGGGTATTTCGAGGCATGTATTGCCTACCACCTGCCCATGAAACATGCTTGTTAAGTCTCGCGCCAGGAGGATCCGATGCCCATGTGTTACGTGAGTTTGATCCGAACCTCGGGCGTTTTGTCGAGGGGGGATTTGAGGTTCCGTTAGCCAAAACGCGTGTCTCATGGCTAACCGAAGACAAGGTGTTTATCGGCACTGATTTTGGTGAAGGCTCTCTGACTTCATCAGGCTATCCACGGATCCAAAAACTGTGGCTGCGTGGCACGGAATTATCGCAGGCGGAAACTGTGATGGAGGTACCGGTTGAATCTGTGGCGGCTTCAGCTATGAATTTGCGTCAGAACGATTCAGTCATCACCCTGTTTAATGACGGCTTGAGTTTTTGGACCAGTCAGTATTATCAACTCGATGATGCCGAATTAGTGAAATTACAATTACCCAATACCGCGCAAATAGTCGGCTTATTTGATGGTCGATTCGTCATATCGCTCAAAGCTGATTGGAATTACGCAGATAACGTCTATGGTGCTGGCTCAGTGCTGTTAGCAGCGCCGCAAACACTGCAGTCGGGTAAGGGCGAAATCGAGCAGGTCGTGTCTCAGTCTCGTGAGTTTATTGTCGAGGAAATTCGTGTATCTGATAAAGGCATCGCCATTGTTGCGATGGAAGATGTCAAAGCCAGCCTCTATCTTTTCACCCACAATGGCAAAGCATGGAGCAAACAGAAAGTGGCACTACCAGAGAAGGGTAAGATCAGTATTGCCGGTATGAATGCCGATACCATGATTGTACGCTATGAAGATTTCCTGACGCCTCCGACCCTATATTCAGTGGACAGCAAACTCGCTACCTCTGTGGTCATGCAACAGCCAGCAACCTTCGACCGAACCAACATGATGGTGGAGCAGTTCTTCACCAAATCGGCCGATGGTACGCGCGTGCCATATTTTGTCATCCGGGATAAAAATCTAAAAATGGATGGCTCTAATCCAACTCATATTTTCTCATATGGTGGTTTCAGAAATGCTCTGCAGCCATCATATTCTGGGTCCTATGAAGCGCATAACGGAGTCTACGGCAAGATGTGGCTCGAACGCGGTGGTGTGTATGTCCTGGCTAACATTCGGGGCGGTGGTGAGTATGGTCCCCAGTGGCACGCAGCGGCATTACAGAAAAACCGGCCACGATCATTCGAGGATTTTGAGGCGGTGGCAGAGGATCTGTTCAAGCGCAAGATCACCTCGGCCAACAAATTAAGCATCGAGGGTCGCTCTCAGGGGGGTTATCTGGTTGGTGCACTAATGACCCGAAGTCCTGATCTGTACAATGCCGTTATATGTGGCGTGCCATTGTTAGACATGAAGCGCTATAACAAGTTGCTCGCCGGTGCCAGTTGGATGGCAGAGTATGGCAATCCAGACACCGATGACTGGGATTTTATGCAAGAGTGGAGTCCTTATCAGAATGTTAAAAAGGACGTCGACTATCCAGCTATTTTCTTCTTCACCTCGACCAAAGATGATCGAGTCCATCCGGGGCATGCCCGTAAAATGGCGGCCAAGATGAAGGCGCTAGGACAGGAAGTAGAATACTATGAAAATCTCGAGGGTGGTCATGTCGGTAGCTCCACAGCCAAGCAATTAGCAAAACGTGTCGCGCTCTCTTATACCCATTTATGGCGTCAGTCTGGCGCAGATTAATTACTGGCGGCAATGCCATTTCTTGTAACTGCGTGGGGTTGTAGTGTATAACCCCACAGTCTATCCACAAAAAGGTAATTATAATGACAACAAAATCACCTTCCTCTGATACGAGTTTTTTCGGTCATCCTGGCGGCTTACAAACACTGTTTTACACTGAAATGTGGGAGCGCATGAGTTACTACGGCATGCGTGCACTGCTTGTGTTATTTATGACAGCCACACTTCAGGAGGGCGGTCTGGCGCTTACGGTGGCTTCAGCCACTGCTATTTATGGCTTATATACCGGTGCGGTTTACTTCATGGGTTTACCCGGTGGTTGGATTGCCGATCGTCTGCTTGGGGGGCAGAAGGCAGTCTGGTACGGCGGTCTTATTATTATGGCAGGTCACATCGTGCTGGCCATCCCGGATGATCGCACATTCTTCGTGGGTCTGATTTTAGTGGTGCTCGGCACCGGGCTGTTGAAGCCGAACATTGGCGCTATGGTCGGACAGTTATATGAGGCGGGTGATTCACGCCGTGATGCCGGCTACACCCTGTATTACATGGGTATCAACATTGGCTCAATCATTGGTTATTTTGTGACTGGCTGGCTACAGGTCAATGCCGGGTGGCACTACGCCTTTGGTGCCGCTGCAGTGGGTATGGGCATTGGTTTAATCCAGTACCAGATTACTCTGCCGAAAATGGGCGACGTAGCAGCACAACCACCCCAGCCACTCAGTGACAAGTCGCGTAAGTTGAGCTGGACTGTCATTGCTGGCTTCTTAGTCGGTCTTACAGTACTCACAATGGCTGTCTTCTCAGGCGCAGTTGTCATAAATCCGGTCGAGTTAGCAACTTATGTACTGATCAGTATCACGCTTGTATTTTTGGTCTATTTTGCCGGTATTTTTGTCCTAGGTAATTTAACTGACGATGAAAAAAAGCGTATGTACGCACTGTTTTTGATTTGCGTAGCATCGGCCTGTTTCTGGGCTGGGTTCGAACAAGCCGGATCGTCACTCAATTTATTTGGTCGTGATTATACGGATCGAATGATCGGTACATTTGAGATTCCACCGGCCTGGTTCCAATCAGTGAACTCCATTTTCATTGTTATCCTCTCGCCATTCTTCGCTGCGCTCTGGATCAATCTGGGTAAGCGCATGATGGATCCTTCTTATGGTGTGAAATGTGCCATTGGTTTGGTCATCATGGGTTCAGGATTCCTAGTCATGTTCTTCGCGGCTCAACATGCTGCCAGTGGTATGAAAGTAGCACCATACTGGTTAGTGACAACCTACTTCTTGCACACAGTCGGTGAGTTATGCCTAAGTCCAACCGCTCTTGCGGCAGTTAGTAAACTTGCACCGAAGCGTTTCGTCGGTCAGATGATGGGTGTCTTTGTGCTTACCTATGCTATCGGTAATGTGATTGCTGGCCTTTTTGCCGGAAACTTCGACCCAAGTCGATTGGATCAAATGCCTGATCTTTACATGCAGATCTTACTATTTTCACTGGCCATCGGAATTGTGGTTTATGTCTTCTCATTCGTAACAAAACACTGGGAAAAACTGGCCGAAAAATAGTTTAAATCATGGATACAGGGGTCATCGCTGTTTTATAATCCGCGCATGATCCTTGTCATCGATAATTACGATTCGTTTACTTACAATCTGGTCCAGCAAATTGAGGGACTGGGTTTTCGCACGACCGTGTGGTTGAACGACCAGTGTGATTTATCGCGGATTGAGGCGCTCAAACCAGAACGTATCGTATTATCCCCCGGTCCGAAGACACCTAATGAAGCTGGTGTCTGTTTGCAGGTGATCGAAGCCTATAAAAACCGTTGCCCGATCTTGGGTGTTTGTTTGGGACATCAGGCGCTAGGCATGGCCTTCGGAGCAAGTCTTGGTCCGAGTAAGGATCCATTTCATGGCAGTCAGGTTGTGATTGATACAGAGCCATCGGTGTTATTTCAGAACCTGCCGCGACAAATTAAAGTCGCTCGATATCACTCCCTCGCGTTGCAATCAGCGCCTGATATGTTTCGCATTACAGCCAGAGACGAGCATGACGAAATCATGGCCATTGAGCATAAAGAGCAGCCTCTATTTGGGGTACAGTTTCATCCTGAGTCGTTCATGAGTGATAGCGGTAACGAAATTGTGCGGCAATTCTGCCAATATCCGCTGGCGTAGAAATTGATGCAACTGACTAGTCTCCACTCACAATACGATCTCCGCGCCATATTTCGGCGCTTGGAAACCGATATCTCAAAGGTATCCTATATCACTGGTTTTGGTGATGACTGGCATAATCTGCTAGCCATTAATCCGATTGATGAATTTACCCTCACTGGGTTGGCTGAACTGCCACAGTTACATGACTTTATTGCCACGCATAAAGATCATCTAGTGGTTGGATACTTTAGTTACGATCTGGGTCTGGCATTACTTGAAATTCCCTCGCAACACACGTTGCAGCAGCCATTGATCCGACTCAGAGCCTATGACCAGTTCTTGAGCCAATCTGGCGAGGACTTACTCGGCTATCAACTGAGCCAGTCAGATTTAGACCAGTTTAGCCTTTCTGAGCACGACTCAATTTCTAAGCCTGAACTTAGTTGGGGGGCTGAAATACCACTCGATAAATATCTCGACGGTTTCAATACCATTCAGGATTATATTCGTGCAGGCGATATCTATCAGATTAACTACACCCATCAACTGCGGGCAAAGACTGAGCAATCGGGCCGGGATCTGTTTGCGCATTTCATGAAACATAAGCCGGTATCACATGCCGCCTTTTTGGGCTTTGCTGAACAGGAAGTTTTGAGTCTTTCTCCGGAGGGCTTTATTCATGTTGATGGTCAAGATATAAGTACGCAACCGATCAAAGGCACGCGTCCAAGAAGCGCGGATGATGCTGAGGACCGCCAATTGCGTGAACAGCTGATCACTAGCCAGAAGGAGCAGGCCGAATTATTTATGATTGTTGATTTGCTGCGCAACGATCTCGGACGGGTCTGTGAAACGGCGAGCGTGCGTGTCACGGATCCCAAAATTGTCACAGCCATGCCCAATGTTTGGCACACGCATGCCAATATCACGGGCCATTTGAAGCCAGAGATCTCCACCATGGATGCTCTGTTATCGATGTTCCCGGGCGGCTCGATAACCGGCTGTCCCAAACGTCGTGCCATGGAAATTATTGATGAGCTAGAAGCAACTAGCCGTGGCCTGTACACCGGCAGTATTGGCTACATCCTGCCAAGCGGTGAAGCATCGTTTAACATAGCCATACGCACCATGATTAAGCGCGCTGAATCGATTAAACTAGGTATCGGTGGCGGCATAACCATCAAGTCTGATGGCCATGAAGAGTATGCGGAGACGGCTGCCAAAGCCGCGTTTTTTAGATAGTCCAATATTAAGGTAAATATGACCAAGTGCATCTTTAATAATCAATGGTGTGAGCTCGAAGAGTTAACCATTCCGATTCAATCAGATGCAGTGCAGTTTGGTACTGGATTATTTGAAACACTCAGGACCTATGGCAATAAACAACTCCCTTTTCTTGATAAGCACTTACAGCGACTATTCAGTTCAATAGTGAGTCTGAATCTAGCCTGTGACTATTCGCAATCAGACATTAAAGCGATGGTCATTCGTCTCGTTGATGAGCACGTGTCAGCACTACAACGGATAAAGATCTTAGTTATCCCGGAAGGTGTTTTAGTAACTTCAGTAAACCTTATTGAACCGGTAGACGCACCTTATAGTTTAACCCACTGGCAAACACGTCGCGGTATGCCGGAGCATAAATCTACTTCATATCTTCAATGCCAACT
>CAXRAF010000091.1:0-20886 GCA_964228485.1 Alteromonadales bacterium
GGTTGTTGATTTAGCAAAAATTACGCTCAATGCGGCAGACAGAGAGCAACGTCGTGCGGCAGAAGCATTCAAGCGCAATACCATCAGTAAAATCGATCATGAAAAAGCCACTGACGATTTGGATAGTGCCAAACTCGCCTACAATCATGCCGTCGAGGATGCTTCACTGAATCAGGAAAGCCTCGAGTTTGAGATGACCACCAAGCGTCTAGAAATTCAGCGTCAACAATTACTCGTTGATGACCTACTTCGTCAGGTTGATGAATTACAGGTCATGTCACCGGTTGATGGCATTGTTGGTCAGCTAGTGGTCGAGCAGAAAACAGCCGTTGCGAAAAATCAACCGATCATCACGGTGGTCGACTTGAGTCAATTCGAGGTCGAGGTCGCTGTACCCGAATCTTATGCTGACGATCTCGGTTTAGGAATGGAAGCCGAAATTCGCACGGGTAATGACCTACATAAGGCTATGCTGGTCTCTATTTCACCGGAAATTCAGAACAATCAGGTCATCGGTAGGGTTCGTTTTGCCGGCACACCACCGGATGGCTTACGACAGAATCAACGTCTGACAACACGCATTTTACTCGAGCTCAAAGAAGATGTGCTCATGGTTCAACGGGGCCAGTTCTTGGATTCTGGTGCCGGGCGTGTAGCTTATCAGGTGAATGGTGATGTCGCTGTGAAGCGCACTATCAAAACCGGTGCTCGTAGCCTGAGTCAGGTCGAGATTCTCGAAGGTCTCGACATCAATCAAGAAATTATTATCTCCAGTACAGAAGCCTTTCAAGGGGCTGACACTGTCCTAATCAATCGCTAATAAGAGGCAAATCATATGTTATTAATGAACAATATTAAAAAAGTATACCGCACCGAAGTGGTTGAAACACATGCTTTAAGAGACTTCTCTCTGGATGTGGCAGAGGGAGAGTTTGTCTCAGTCACTGGACCCTCAGGCTCGGGTAAAACAACCTTCCTTAACATTGCTGGCCTATTAGAAACCTTTACCTCAGGTACTTATGAGCTGGATGGTGTGGATATTAGTAATCTAAACGATAATGCCCGCTCAAAGTTACGCAACGAAAAGATTGGTTTTATTTTTCAGTCTTTTAACCTCATTCCAGATCTCAATCTTTTTGACAACGTGGATGTGCCATTACGTTATCGCGCCATGTCATCAGGTGAGCGCAAAGATCGCATTGAAAACGCACTCGAAACTGTTGGTCTTGCCAACCGAATGAAGCACATCCCGTCTCAGTTATCGGGTGGTCAGCAGCAGCGTGTCGCCATTGCTCGTGCTTTGGCGGGTTCGCCACGGTTCCTGCTCGCGGATGAGCCGACAGGTAACCTTGATTCATCAATGGCCGAGAGTGTGATGAGTTTGTTAGAAGACATTAACTCTCAGGGAACAACCATCATTATGGTAACGCACGATCCAAAACTGGCGAAGCGTACTCCAAGAATTATCTCTGTGAAAGACGGATTGGTATCAGAAGTCAGCCAGACGTTTCGCAAAGCAATGCCAGAAGTTGTCGCTGAACCCGAAGTTGCAATGGCGTAAGGGGATAATCATGTTTGCATATTATTTACGTCTTTCCTGGTTATCGATCAGGCGCAATTTAGTCTTGAGCTCGCTCATGGTCGCTGCTATTGCAGTGGGTATTGGCGCCTCAATGACAACCATTACAGTCAACTATGCGATGGGGAGCGACCCGATACCGCATAAGAGTGACGTCCTGTTTGCTGTTCAGGTGGATAATTGGGACCCCAACGACCCCTATCGTGAGCCCAACATTCCACCTGATCAGCTAACCTATCTCGATGCCATGGCATTGATGGAAAATGCACCTGCCACTCGACAGACCGCGATGACCAAGGTTTTTGAAGTCATCGAGCCGGAGGGTGAGGATGCTCTCCCCTTCGAAGCCCTAGGAAGAGCGACTTTTGGTGACTTCTTCACCATGTTTGATGTGCCTTTTCAATATGGTGGTAGTTGGGATAGAACCAGCGATGATAATCGTGAGCTAGTGGTAGTACTGAGTAAAGAAACGAATGAGAAAGTCTTCGGCGGTGAGGACTCCGTCGGTCAATTTGTCCGTATCGGAGCTCGTAATTACAAGGTCATGGGAGTACTTGATGACTATCGACCACTACCAAAGTACTATGATGTTACTAATGGGCCATTTAATGATGCCGAGGATTACTACATTCCCTTTAACCTGGTCGTTGAGTTGGAATTGTCCCGCGCGGGTAATACCAATTGTTGGAAACCTACCGGCGATTCTGGGTTTCAGGCATTCCTGAATTCCGAATGTATCTGGATTCAATTCTGGGCTGAACTGCCCACTGAAGCAGAGCAACAGGAATATATGTCATTCCTGAACAGCTATGTCGAATCACAGAAGGAACTTGGACGCTTTCCACGTCCTCTGAATAATCATATCAATGATGTGATGACCTGGATGGAAAAACAGAATGTGGTTGATAGCTCTGCTCAAGTCGTAATGTGGCTGTCGGTCATGTTTCTGGTTGTATGCCTGTTGAACACCATCGGTTTATTATTAACCAAGTTTGCCACCAAAGCACCCGAGATTGGTTTGCGCCGGGCGTTAGGTGCCTCAAAAAGTACCCTGTTTTTGCAACACTCCATCGAATCAGCACTCATTGGTTTAGGCGGTGGCATTCTCGGTCTGGTACTGGCATGGCTCGGTTTGCAGGGCATCATTGCACTATTTGGCTCCGATTCTCAGCATCTGGCTGTGTTGGATTTGAACATGGTGTTGTTTGCCTTCGGTCTGGCTATCGTCTCAGCAATCATAGCCGGTCTTTACCCTACCTGGCGTGCTTGCAATATCCAGCCTGCCGTACAACTGAAAACACAATAAGGAGTGATCATGCAAATTCGACCGATATTGAGCGCGTTATCACGCAATAAAACCGGTGCTATTTTGATCGCACTGCAAATCGCACTGACCATGATGATTATTGTCAATGCTGTTTCAATGATTCAACAACGTCAGTCACTCATGGATCGCCCCTCAGGGATTGATGAGCAAAACACCTTCATTCTGTCATACACAGGCTTCGCTGAAGATTACAACGAGCAGGTACAGACAGTAACGGATTTGGAGTATATCTCGTCATTGCCGGGTGTCGTAGCAGCGACTCAGACAAACTCAGCGCCGCTGACTCAAGGCGGCTGGTCAATGTCTTTGGCAACTGAGCCAGGAAGTGATGTTGATAACGTCGGAACAGCCATTTATTTCATGAACAAAAATGGTATAGACGCCTTTGGTGTGAAGTTAATAGCAGGACGAAATTTCACCGCAGAGGAGATTATCTGGCGTAATCGTGGCGACAATGAGTGGCCAGGTACTGCCGTCATAACAAAGGCATTGGCGAATGATCTGTTTGATGATGACTGGGAATCCGCATTAGGTAAAACAGTCTACATCAATGAGACTCAGCCAGTTAATGTAGTTGGTATTATCGATGCAATGCAGGCTCCATGGAATGGCTGGAGTGGTATCGAGCGCAGTATGCTTGTGCCATCTTATACCCTGTTTGGTGCAGGACGTATTTTGGTCCGCACTGAACCCGGTGCTCGTGACCGTCTGATGACTGAAGTCGAGTCCGGATTAATGGCTAATTACAAAGGCCGACTCATCCGTAATATGCGCAGTATGGAAGAGGTTCGAATCGATAGTTACCGCGGTCACAATGGTATGAAAACCATCCTGACGATCTTGATTATCTGCCTGACTGTTGTCACAGCACTAGGAATAGTGGGTCTGGCTAGCTTCAGTGTTAATCGTCGCAGAAAACAGATTGGCACACGAAGAGCTCTGGGTGCTCGTAAAGCGGATATCATGCAATATTTCATGGTTGAGAACTTTCTTATCACCAGCGTGGGTGTCATCGTAGGTGCTGCTCTGACAGTCGGTTTAAATATGTTGTTGGTCAATGCCCTGAATATCTCTCCGATCGCCTGGTATTACGTACCAGCAGGCATGATATCGCTATGGGTGATCGGTCAACTGGCAGTATTTGGTCCAGCCAAAAGAGCCTGTGGTATCTCGCCTGCCATGGCAACAAGGAGTATTTAATCGGTTAATGGTCTGGTGAGTCTCAAGGATGAGACCGCCGACCTACTGCGGGGGTGATAAACGGCGTTTGCGTAATTTAATCGCCTTGGAAGTCAGCTCTCTAATTGTTGTAAAGTCCATCCCTTCTGGAATATGCGTAATCTCGCACTCATCATCTGAGAAAAATTGCACTTTAAAACCCGATTCGTGACGCATAACTCCGACTTCACCAAAAAACCAATCGGCATTCTGTTTCGCCTTTTTAATGCGCAAAGGAACTTTCTGTCTGACATTTGATTTGAGTTTTAGCGTGGCCATATTACTAGATAAACTCAGCTTAAATTTGGTCGCGTATTCTACACAAAACCTAGAATAATGAAAGTCTATGGGTTAGATAATCTTGTTAGTCTGCAACTATCGGCAATAATGCCTTAATTCTGGTGCCATGAGGCTCCAAAATCTCAACCAGCGTATGGGCATCCATGCGTCGGAACATACCATGCAGCATGGCCAGGCCCATACCTTTACCAAACTCTTTGGTAGTGAAAAATGGTTCAAAGATGCGATCGAGGTTCTTTGGATCAATACCACTGCCCTGATCGGTTACTTCTAGGCATACGAACTGTCCTGAGAGGTTCCGATGACAATTACTGCATTCATCACCATCGGCATGATACATAAACAGCTTCACCTGAATAGTACCCTCTCTGTACATTGATTCAACAGAGTTATCCAACAAGATATTTAATACACTGGTTAATTTATGCACAGAGAAGAAAATATCAGGTAAGTCCTCATGGATTAATAGCTCTAATTCTATATGCTCAGGGAGTTGACTCCGGTAGCTCTGAACGGCTCGCTCAATAATTGGCCCGGCTTGTAGAGACTCTGATTCAGTCTCATCATCATGACTGAAGGTTAACATCTTCGCCACTAGCTCTTTGGCTCGCTCAGAGGATGACAAGCTAGCCTCCAGATAGGTCAGCATTTTCTCGGGCATCTCCTCGCGATAACGCGTCAGAGTCATCGAGGTATATCCCATGATAATCCCGAGAATGTTATTAAAGTCGTGCGCAATACTTCCGGTAATCTGACCCAGTGATTCCATTTTTCGGGATTCCAACAATTCCCGCTGCAGACGTTCATTATCTTCTTCCGATTTAATTCTTTGCTGCTGTAATTCGATCATCCGCCGACCAACATTCAAGCGCGCTTTCAATTCTTCAGATAGAAATGGTTTTTTGATGAAATCATTAGCGCCGGCTTCAAGCCCCTGCACCAGATCATCAATGGTCGTTCTTGAGGTGAGCAGCACAATGTAAAAAAGCTCACTATTAGGTAACTGCCGGATGACCTTACAAAGCTCAATGCCGCTCATGCCCGGCATCTCCCAGTCCATAAGTAGCAAGTAAGGTGCTTCTGGCTGATTCAAAGCAAGCCAAGCCTTGTTACCGTCTTCGTATGTAACAGGCTCAAAATCCCACTTTTGGGTGGTTTTTTCTAGTAATAATCGAGAGGCGTTATCATCCTCAGCGATAAGCAATTTCACAGATTTCTCCCAAAGAGCATCCTTAACTTTAACGGCAGCTATATTTTATTATGAATGGCGTGCAATTTGCGATAAATTATTGCCTTAATTAGCTGCTTTCCTGCAAGCAGGTGACTAAAGAAGTCTAGTACTAATCTAGCACAAGTATGGCAAAAGAAAAGGGCCTATCGCTAGGCCCTTGTGGTGCTAATTACCCGATGATTGGTATTTAGTTGTGGCATGGAATGTTGCCAGATCTTCAATGACCATTTCGTTATCAAACTCATAGTACGGCTGATCGGCAAATTTCTTACCGCGTAATTGAATTGATAATCTAGCTGCCTTCGGATTACCTACGGTATCTTTGAAGAATTGCTTCATATCAGCCAACGTTACTTTTTCGGTAGCCGCAATCATTTTTTGCTGACTATCGAAATCGAATTTTTCACGGGTCCAGTCATTTAACAATGGTGAGACTTCCTCATCGAGATTCTTTGGCTTCTCACGCAAAGTCGTCAAACGACTTGCCTTTAGTGTGGCAAATTCCTCTTCCGTAATGGCCTCAACCATCTTGGCATACTCGACATTAAATTCGTCAAAACGAATCTGCATATCTTTGACATTCTTTACTGGCGTCTGGATTAATAGGCCCGCGGCCGCATATTCATCAATTGTGGTATTAAAGGCAGTCACCGCATAGGCTAGCTGTTCTTCCGTACGGAGCGTGTTAAACGCCTCACGACGATAATGTGATTGTAAAATGCCATTCGCCGCTCTGGCTGTGTAACCGGCTTCAGGATGCAAATATAAATCAATTAACGCCACATCTTCGACCGGTATGTCGGCACGATAAACAAGCGTTTTACCGGGAACTGGCTGCCAATATTTAGTCTTGGTGTACTCTGTTTCCCGACGATCATCCGGCAACATTCCTTCAATGCGCTCTGCCAATGTAGCAATGTCTTGCTTGCTGTAGTTACCATAGCTGAAGGTGCGAACCGTGTTGTTATCCATAAGATTCTTCATAAATTTCTTGAAGTCTTTATGGGTTAATGACTGCGCAGTTTTAACCAAAAGCTCATTATCATAGTTGCCTGACGCTCGAACCTTATTAAAAGCCGAGATAACCTGTTGGTAGGCAAATTGCTTCTCACTGTTTTTAACACCACGAACAAAGCGGTCGATAGCCTGAGCAAAGTTCTCTTCATTGACATCAACAATCAACTTATCAAACGCCTGCTCAAGCAACAGAGCCTGTTTGTCTGTGAAACCAGAAATGTTGATGGTCAGACCATTTGAAGCTGACAGTGAGACACCCATGCCGGCGATACTCGCCTCTGTAGCCAGAGCACTTTGCTGGAGATTAAACATATTGGCCCACACATTTAGCATGACATGGGCAGCCGCATTAGTTTGCTTATCTGGGTTATTAATTTGTACCCGCATCAAACCTTTCGGTTGATTGGCAAAATACTGACTGGCAAAATTCCAGATCTGCACGCCCTCATGATCATAGGCTTTCTCTGGCTTATCACCATCGGCAGATGCCTTGGTATATAAATCAAAGTTTTCCGGAAGTAAGCGATTCACGTCTGGCAGTGTGAGTGCTAATTTTGAAGGCTTGCTCCAAGTGGCAAGTTCTTCATCTGATAATGGCTCAGTACGATACTCACCAGCATAGAAATGCATTTTCTGATCAGCTGTTTCCTCTTTACTGATATACCAAACCAGCAAATTATCAGGTACCAGTTGTGCCAATACTGCATCAATGGCTTCTTTATTGAATTGTGTGTAGTAATACGGAGCATCAATCACATTCTCGATCGGATAATCCTGCATATTCTGGGCAAGATTCGATACATAGCTGAATTCGTTTGTCTTTTCCAAGAAACGGAAGGTGTTATTCAATGAAGTCTGAATTTCCTTAAAGTATTTGGAATCGACACCGGTTTCACGAATCTTGTTCAGATACTGCATGACGGTAGCAACAATAAATTCACGTTGCTCCATACCCTTGTCTGTGAGTGAGATGGTGACAGATAGTTGACCGTAGTTACCATAAAGATTCTCTGAAGCGACGCCAGACAGCGATGATATCAGTCCCATTTCCTTCAGTATAAAGGCTGGCGTACCGGGCATTTCTGAGCCTAACAGGTAATTTACGAATGTATTGGGCTTGTACTGAAACACATCCATGTTGTTGGCAATCGTGAAGTCCAAGATGATCTGCTTCACATCATTATTAGGAATGTAATACACGCGCTGTTTGCCAAAGGCAGGCATTTTTTCAGTCACAACTGGATCAGCGATCTTCTTATTCTTGATAGATGAAAAATGCTTACGTGCCAGCTTTTCCATATCATCAAGGGGTAAGTTAGACAGCATGGCTGCTTTCATGATGTTAGCCGAGTAGTACTTGTCATAGAACTCGACTGTTTCCGGGTGAAGCTTGCTATTTTCCTTATCACCGAGCGTTTCTAGATTACCGATTAAGAAGCGGTTGGCCGGGTGCTCATTCATGAAACTACGCTTAAGTTTAAACTGACCAAAGAAATCCAATTCTCGACGCATACTCCATTCGGCATTCACGGCATTGATTTCTTTCTCAGTATATTCAGGATACAGCTTGGGGGCTTTGAAGAAATCTGAGAAACGATCTAAGCCTTCATCAAAGGCCTCGTTCTTGATATTGAACATATAGTTGGTGACATCCATCCATGTGTAGGCATTGGTTCCACCACCATTGGCGGTGATGAACTCGCCATATTCAGCCGTATCAGGGTATTTTTCAGTACCCAGAAATAGCATATGCTCAAGGTAGTGTGCCATGCCCTGCTGAGTCATAGGGTCAAATAAAAGGCCGATGCCCACACTCAGCGCAGCCGCTGATTTCTCAGTTTCTGGATCAGAGACGAGTAATACCTCCAATTCATTACCAAGCTTGATGGCGCGGTAATCACGCTGATCATTGGGGCTTTTTGTGACAGATGTTGATTTGTGGTCATTTGCTAGTGCGAGTTGGGTTGTCAGAGCGACTAGAACAAGACCTAAAATTGGCTTCAATTTCATGAATTTTCTCTCAGTGACTTTTGAACAAAGATTTTTTAACGCGAGCACAATAAGGGAATTCGGTAAAAGAGGCAAAAGATATATGTTACAAGGTGATACAAATTTTCGGATGAACCAGTTTTAGGCGTGACTTATTGGTTTATTTCAATCAGGTCCTGGACACTGATTAGCAGGGTGTCTTCACCGGCAAAATAATCGGCTGCCGACCATTCAATAGACAACGGTCGAATATATTGCTGATCCGGGTAAGTGGTTAGAAATTTCTCAAATCGTGTCGCCAATGAAATGGTGAGTTGCGTTTTACCGAGTGTCAGTGGTTTAGCATCATAAAAATGACTCAGTTGTGTTTCTGGCTTTTGGCCAATAAATTTTACCTCTGGCATATCAGCCAGTCGAGCAACCAACTCATACACCAGTGGCTGAGTGCTACGGTCAATCAATACGTACAGAGTTCTGTCAGGATTCTGCTCTGGTATGGCACGTACAATGCGAATAAAACGCTCAATCAGTGCTCGATCAATTTGTGATATTGACCGTATATCAAGCACGATATTAGTGAGTCTCTGATTGTTTAACAGCCTTAAAACCGTTGCTTCATGCTCTTCATACATCAATGTCGACTTGAGCATTTTTCCCGACATATCCCAACGTAGACTCTGTGGGTCCATCATGTCTACCGCCGTTTGCTCAGGATTATTCTGGCTAAAATAATTCTTGATGTTGATAGGCGTAGCAGCCATCTGAGCGTTTTTATCCTGAATTAAATCAGTACGTTCAAGTGACAACATACTTTGCTGTTCTTCAGAAGCAAGTGTCAGCTGACAGGTGTTCTGACAGCGAGCACCATAGTATCCCAACAATTCTGTGATCCTGAGGTAATGCGGGATCCAGTCTAAATCTCGTCTCGGAAAATTTGTCGCGATTTGATTAAACAGTCTGATCGCTGACTTACCATTAATCTCCAACACCTGCTGACCGATGTAGGCATTAAAAGGCACTTCAGCGGCAATAATAAACACCCCTTCCTCGAAACGTGCAAACGTGAGTGGGAGACGCTTCCAGGTTCGGCTCTGTCTCAGTAAATTAATGCCGGTGACCGTATCCTGATTATTACGATCGAGAGCATTTAATGCTCGGCTGATAGTAAACCATGGCGAAAATGGATAACCATCTAACAGATTTGGATTTTTGGTTAGTCGATCCCGGAAAGCCTGTTTGGGTAGCACACGCCATGGGTTCGGGTGAACTGATTCAAGCGCTTGAGTCAATGCGCCCAACTCACGACTGAATTCAATTTTGCTTGGCTTCGCCTGTAGCGCCAATGAAACCAACAGCAACACAGCAGCAAAGATCATAATAACTGATTGTTTGATGAAATTAATATGTCTGTGCATTTGTGTGATCATACAGTATGTATCGGTCAGAAGACTGAATTTATTAGTCTGAGGGTTGGATCACTATTTTTCCGTTCCTATGCTTGGATGTTTGCATAATCTCACTCATAATGAATATAAGTGTTTCATCCATATGAAGTTATGACCATCAGCCGCATTTTACACAGTCTGCTCATTCCTCTAATTATACTTAGCTGTGGCCTGTGGTTGATTTATCACGATGATATCTTGCCAGAAATTCTGGTACCAATTTTAGTGTATTTACCATTTGCGAGCGCTATTGTTATTGTGCTCATTGCTTATCAATTTAATCTCTATCGACTATTTACCCTAGCCTGCCTGATGGCAAGCTGGTATTTCCTCACTGATTTTCAATCAATCGATACTGCCATCCTGACGCCTAATCAGCAGCAATTATTGATATGGCTACTACCGATTGGTTTGATTGGCCTTGGCTGGTTACCTGAGCGAGGTATTCGTACCCTTTATGGGATAATTGGCTGGCTGGTTATTGCAGTTGTCGTTGCGGCTGCCGTGTATGTGTCTCAGACCGAGTTTTATAAGACCATCCTGCAATCAGGATTTCAGTGGTATAAGCCAGTCTCTTGGCTAATTTTGGCCATATTGGTCGTTGCCAGTGTGCATCAAATAGTGAAAATCTGGCGACGTGACAGTGTCATTGATGGAGTGATGTTGATCACCATTATCGCCATCAGTTGGTATTACATTTTCCCTGTCCCGAGTGAGCTGAGCAAAATTCTGCTCCACAACATATTCCAGATCCTCATTGTCTGGGGACTCATCAAACATAGCCACGATTTAGCCTACCGCGATGAGCTAACTGTCCTGCCGAGCCGCAGAGCGCTCAACGAATGGTTAAAGGCACCAGGACGGAAATATGTCATAGCCATGCTTGATATCGACCACTTCAAAAAGTTCAATGATCGCTATGGTCATGACGTGGGTGACGATGTTCTGAAAGTAGTGGCCAGTCGACTGAATCGGATCACCGGTGGTGGTCGCGCATTTCGTTATGGCGGTGAGGAGTTCACGATTGTCTTTTCAGGTAAAGACAGTCATGAATGCACGCCACACCTCGAGGCGGTGCGTGAGGATATTGCCCATTACAAGATTAGTCTTAGAGAGACCAAACAACGCCCGAAATCTGCTAATAAAGGCCGCAAGCAACGTGGTCGGGGTTATCAGGGCAAGCGGATATCGGTCACCATTAGTATCGGTGTTGCAGCACGGACAGCAGAGCGGAACGTTGAGCAAGTCATCAAGGCTGCTGATAAAGCCCTCTATAAGGCTAAGAAAGCCGGCCGCAACTGCCTTGTCGCAGATAAAAGTAAGTAAATTCATCTCGCTTCAGCTAAAAATAACGGCTATCTGTTGTTATAATGCCGGCATGATTAATCGGTTCATTTGAACTTGATTTTGCTATAATACTATCAACACATCACATCACTGTTATTTTAAGGACCATATCGTGTTAGAAACTTATCGTGCACACGTCGAAGAACGTGCTCAAATTGGTATCGTTCCGAAACCCATCAGCCCAGAGCAAATGAATGATCTGGTTGATTTAATTAAGAATCCTCCAGCAGGTGAAGAAGAGTTTATTTATGATTTATTGGCTAACCGAGTTCCAGCAGGTGTGGACCAAGCAGCATACATCAAAGCAGGGCTGTTAACTGCAATAGCCAAAGGTGAAACCAGCTCGCCTATCGTCAGTAAAGAGCAAGCGGTCGAACTCCTCGGTACCATGTTGGGTGGATATAACATTGCCACTCTGGTCGAGTTGCTAAGTGATGCTCAACTGGCTGATCTAGCGGCAGATCAACTAAAGCATACCTTGCTGATGTTTGATGCCTTTCATGATGTGGGCGATCTGTGTAAAGCCGGTAATGCCAAAGCACAGGAAGTGATGCAAAGCTGGGCAGATGCTGAGTGGTTTACTTCAAAAGATGCACTACAAGAAAAAATCACCATCACGGTGTTCAAAGTGCCTGGTGAGACCAATACCGATGATTTATCACCAGCTCAAGATGCCTGGTCACGACCGGATATTCCACTTCACGCCAAGGCGTTTCTGAAAAATCCGCGCCCGGGTCTGGAGGGTGATCCGATTGCAACCATTGAATCACTAAAAGAGAAAGGACATCCCGTCGCCTATGTTGGCGATGTTGTAGGCACTGGTTCGTCACGTAAATCTGCCACGAACTCCGTGTTATGGCTGACCGGTGATGACATTCCTCACATTCCTAACAAGCGTGCCGGTGGTTTCTGTCTCGGTGGTAAGATTGCACCGATATTCTTCAATACCATGGAAGATGCGGGCGCATTACCTATTGAGGTGGATGTAAACCAGATGGAGATGGGTGATGTCATTGACCTCTATCCTTACGCGGGCAAGGTTGAAAAAAATGGTGAGGTGATCGCCGAATTTGAATTGAAAACAGATGTACTACTTGATGAAGTTCAAGCTGGTGGTCGTATTCCTCTTATTATCGGTCGCGGTCTGACCACTAAAGCACGCGAATTCCTCGGACTAGAAACCTCTGAAGTATTCCGTCAACCAACCAGTGTAACTGAATCGTCTGCTGGCTATACTCTGGCACAGAAGATGGTTGGACAAGCGTGTGGCTTAGAAGGTGTACGTCCTGGTCAGTACTGCGAACCAAAGATGACTACGGTTGGTTCTCAGGATACAACAGGACCGATGACGCGAGACGAGCTGAAAGATCTTGCTTGTTTGGGATTCAGTGCCGACTTAACCATGCAGTCATTCTGTCATACTGCGGCTTACCCAAAACCAGTTGATATCGATAATCAACACACACTACCTGACTTTATTATGAATCGCGGTGGTGTATCGCTGCGTCCCGGTGACGGTATCATCCACAGTTGGCTAAACCGGATGCTGTTACCAGACACAGTCGGTACTGGTGGCGACTCACATACACGCTTCCCGATTGGTATTTCATTCCCGGCAGGATCAGGTATGGTAGCCTTCGCCGCCGCAACTGGCGTCATGCCGCTTGATATGCCAGAGTCAGTCTTGGTGCGCTTCTCAGGTGAAATGCAGCCAGGTATCACTTTGCGTGACCTCGTAAATGCTATTCCTTATGCTGCGATTCAAGAGGGTCTATTGACTGTCGAGAAGAAGGGTAAGAAAAACATCTTCTCTGGTCGTGTGCTGGAAATTGAGGGGTTGCCTGATCTGAAAGTCGAGCAGGCATTTGAGTTATCTGATGCATCAGCAGAACGTTCTGCATCAGGTTGTACTATCAAACTTGATCAAGAACCAATTGTTGAGTACTTAAGCTCAAACGTAACCATGCTGAAGTGGATGATCGAGCAAGGTTACGGCGATGTTCGTACCATCAGCCGTCGAATTGAGAAAATGGAAGAGTGGTTGGCTAATCCAGTGTTACTGGAAGCTGACGCAGACGCTGAATATGCGGCAGTGATTGAAATTGATCTCAATGAAATTAAAGAGCCACTACTCGCAGCACCCAATGATCCAGATGACATCCGGACATTATCCGAAGTGACTGGTGACAAGATTGATGAGGTATTCATTGGTTCATGTATGACTAATATTGGTCACTACCGCGCTGCCGGTAAGCTACTCGAGAAAACATCAGGTATCCCTACCCGTCTGTGGATTGCACCACCGACACGTATGGATGAGCATCAGTTAATGGAAGAAGGCTTCTATAATATCTTTGGTGCTGCCGGTGCTCGAACAGAAATGCCGGGATGTTCATTGTGTATGGGTAACCAGGCACGTGTTGCACCTAATTCAACGGTTGTTTCAACGTCAACACGAAACTTCCCGAACCGTTTAGGTGATGGTGCTAATGTTTATCTAGCCTCAGCTGAGCTTGCCGCAATCTCATCAATTCTTGGCAAATTACCAACGAATGAAGAGTATCAAGCCTATATGACAGAGATTGATACCATGGCCTCGGATATCTATCGCTACATGAATTTTCATGAAATTGAGAGCTTCCAAGAGGCGGCTGCCAATGTGACGATCCCGGTGGTCCAGAAAGAAGTTGTCTCAATGGCATAAACACATCATAAAGTGTGACTGACAGAGCCGGCTATTGCCGGCTTTGTTGTAATTGTAAGAATTTCTTTGCAGCTGTTTGATTTTTGTTCGATAAAGCCTATTATGTGCCTTCGAAAATCAATCAAGGACCATACTAATGATGCAATTGACACGGCTCGTCTTGATTTTATCACTGGTTTTAGCTGGTAATTCAGTACTACTGGCTGAAGAAAAAGCAGATACCAAACCAGCTGAGAAAACCAAGGAAGCTAAAGAAGAAAAAGCCGACAAAGGCAAAGACAGCAAAGATAAAAAGAAAGATAAGAAAGACAAAAAGAAAACTATTGCTGAACAAATCAAAGACAAAAAAGCGCACACTGGCTTTTTGAATCTCTACCAAGACGAAGAAACCGGCTCAGTCATGATGACTCTGACTGACGACCAACTCAACAAACCATTTATTTATTTTGCACACACTGTTAATGGTGTTCTGGCTGCTGGTCACTTCAAAGGTAATTTCCGCGACAATAAATTACTCGAATTCCGCAAAGCGCATAATAAAATTGAAATTATCTCTAAGCGTCCTAACTACTACATTGACCCAGATAGTGCACTCATTCGTTCACAAGGGACTAACGAGAGTGAAGCCGTATTAGCGAGCATAAAAATTGAATCTAGCGATAAGAAGAAAGGCGAATATCTCCTGAAGATGGATGGAACTTTCCTAGGTGAAGCCATTCACAAAGTCTCACCTTATCCGCGTCCTCGTATGCCAGGAGCTCCACCAGCGCCACCTCGCTTCAAGTTGGGTAAGCTGAGCAAAGACAAGACTAAGTATGTTGGCCTTCGAAGCTATCCAAAGAATACTGACGTAACGGTTGAATATGTATTTGACAACCCTGCCCCATCAGTTGGCGGCGGCGCAGAAGTCACTGACCCACGTAATGTCAGCATTCAATTACAGCACTCTTTCATCGAAATGCCTGACAACGATTTCAAACCACGTCGTGATGATGCGCGTTTAGGTTATTTCACCGAGCAGGTAACTGATCTGACCTCTGACAGCTGGGCACCTTATCGCGATGTGATTAATGTCTGGAATCTGGTCAAGAAAGATCCAACGGCTGAGTTATCAGAGCCTGTAGAGCCAATCACATGGTGGATTGAAAACACCACGCCTGTTGAATGGCGTGACACAATTAAAGAAGGTGTTCTCGCCTGGAACCAGTCATTTGAAAAGGCCGGTTTCAAGAATGCGATGGTCGTCAAGGTACAGCCTGATGATGCCGAATGGGATGCTGGTGATATTCGTTACAACGTCCTTCGTTGGACCAGCTCTCCTCGCCCACCCTTTGGTGGTTACGGACCGAGTGTGACCAATCCACTGACTGGTGAAATCATCGCTGCTGACATCATGCTTGAGTATGTATTTATGAAGAACCGCTGGTTACAGGGTGATCTTTATACGCAAGGTGGTGACATGACGGCTAAGTTCCCTGAACTGGAAGAGTCACACAAGTACTGCAGTTATGGTCATAATCTACAAGCTGATCTTATGTCTGCTCGTGCCATTCTCGACGCGCAAGGCCTGGATATGGCTGAGAGCGAGCGTCTGACGAAAGAAGCATTGATCATGTTAATCCTGCATGAAGTAGGTCATACATTAGGTTTGAACCACAACATGCGTGCCTCTCAGCAGTACAACGAGGTTGATATCCACAGTAAAGAAATTACTAAGGGTAGCCTGACTGGATCTGTCATGGACTATGCACCGACAAATATTGCACCTCCTGGTATCGAGCAAGGTCATTATGCTGATATTCGTCCGGGTGCATATGATGATTGGGCCATTGAGTATGGTTACTCTCCGGCACTCGCCGATGCAGAAGCAGAAGAAAAGCGTCTACAAGCGATTCTGGCACGTTCTACCGAACCTGGATTAGCATTTGGTAACGATGCCGATGATATGCGAGCACCTGGTCGTCACATCGATCCACGCGTCATGATTGGTGATATGTCTTCAAACGCTATCGCCTACTCAGAGGGTCGTGCCAAGTTGATCAAAGACACCTTTGGTAAACTCATGGAGCGCTCGACAACAGAAGGCGAGTCTTACCAAGAACTGACCACCATGTTCAATGTATTGTTCCGCGGCTATGTCAGTGCAATAAACATTGCCACACGTTATGTTGGCGGTGTCTACATTGATCGCGCAGTTGTCGGACAAGAGGGTGCAACGCAGCCTTATACGCCTGTCAGTGAGGCCGATCAACGTCGCGCTATGAAGTTAATCGCTGACTATATGTTTGCGCCTAACTTGCTTCCTGAAGCTAATGATTACTTCCAGTACCTACAAGTTCAACGTCGTGGTTTCAATAACTATGGTCGTAACGAAGATCCAAAGGTACATGATATGTGGCTGAACGCTCAGCGTGCTCTTTTAAACCACCTGATGCATCCAAATGTCTTAAAGCGTATGACAGATACTTCTGTGTACGGTAACACTTATAGCTTGAATGAGATGATGAATGATCTTACTAAAGCTATCTTTGACGCTGACCGAAAGGGTAACGTCTCAACCGTTCGACAGAATCTGCAGGTTGAGTATGTCAAGCGTCTGATCGGAGCATCTGGCCTAAAAGGTAAGACACCTTACGATAACTTCACTGTCTCTGCAGCTATTTATCAATTGCAACAGATTGAGAAGAACTACACATCAAGTCGTGGCAACCTATCGACCAAATCACACCGTAATTATCTTGGTTGGTTGATCAAGGATGCATTCCAACAATACAACTAGTCTAAATCCTGATACTGTCTTAAATGGCAGTATCAATTAGATGTGAAGGGCTGATTTTTCAGCCCTTTTTTATTGAGTTGAGTTATCAAACATTCTCACCTAATATGTCAGGCAGAATTGATCTGTCCATAAACTTGGAGATATTTCATGGCAGCCTCAGATAAAGCCAAGCCCGCAGCGAAGAAGAAACCGGTAGCGAAGAAGAAACCGGTAGCGAAGAAGAAGCCGGTAGCGAAGAAGAAGCCGGTAGCGAAGAAGAAGCCGGTAGCGAAGAAGAAGCCGGTAGCGAAGAAGCCGGTAGCAAAACAACCTTCTACCGAAGTCGGTGATTCGGCCCGCGAGAATATGCAACAGGCCGCCAATGCCATCGACGATCAGATGAAGTACATTGCTAACATTGATACACGAATGCTCATTGCAATGGATACACTATCTGAATTCCAGGAAACATTACAACAAAAGAGTAAAGAGTTTCAGGTGAAGAATACCAAAGCGGCAAAACGTGCCTGGGAATCGGCCAAGAGATCGCTCGATAATCATCATGAAATCATCGATGACTTCAAAGCTAAACGCCAAAAGGCTATGGACTCTCTCAAGGAAAATAAAACACTTCATGAAACCTATGAATCAATCGTTGAACACATGGAGCGAGGCAAGAAGTTGGCAATTCAAGAAGCCAAGAAGGACGAAGAAAAGTTCATGAACCAGTTACATAAGATCGAACAACAGATGCTCAAAAAAGCTGAGCAAATCAAGAAACGCTACAACAAAAAATAACGTGACTGAAGCCCGCAAAGCATCCTTACCTAGCCTGAAAATGCTCGGCCAGTTTTTACTGCCGTATAAAGGCGTCATGTTTGCTGCAGCCATTGCGTTAATTGTAACTGCGGGCATTACTCTTAGTATCGGTAATGGCATAAAGCTGGTGATTGATCAGGGCTTTGTCGAGGATTCCATGACCGGGCTGGGCGATGCTGTTCGCTATTTGATTGTCATCGCAGTACTAATGGCCATTGGTACCTTTATTCGATTTTATCTGGTCTCCTGGTTAGGTGAGCGAGTCAGTGCTGATATCCGGATGGCGGTATTTAACCATCTGATCACATTGCATCCGGGATATTTTGAAGAAAATCAGAGTGGCGAGATTATGTCACGTCTGACCACTGATACCACCCTACTGCAGTCAATCATCGGATCGTCGATATCCATGGCTTTGCGCAGTTTTCTTATGCTCGTTGGTGCGGTAATCATGCTGCTGTTAACGAATTGGAAAATGACTCTGATCGTATTGATTGGGGTGCCAATTATTCTACTACCCCTGGTTTGGTACGGTGGTAAGATACGCAAACTCTCGCGCAGGAGTCAGGATACCATTGCTGATGTTGGCACCTATGCCGGTGAGATAATACAAAACATTAAGACCGTGCAGAGCTATACCAATGAATCGTATGAGCGTGCAGCATTCTCTGATGAGGTTGAAACCGCATTTCAAGTAGCCAGACGACGCATTACACAACGGGCAGTGATGATATCGGTGGTGATCCTGTGTATTTTTTGCTCTCTGGCAGGTATGTTGTGGTCAGGTGGGAGTGCGGTAATACAGGGATACATGACACCGGGCGACCTGGGAGCTTTTGTGTTCTATGCCCTCATGGTGGGCTCTGCCTTTGCGACCATCTCTGAAGTTTATGGCGAACTTCAGCGAGCCGCCGGCGCGACAGAGCGTTTAATGGAAATGCTGAACGTTACCCCGGATATCTTAATACCAGAAACGCCGAATTCAATTGCCGACTCAGATACGGAAATTACTTTTGCCGCGCTTAGTTTCCACTATCCATCGAGACCTAATCAGTGGGCATTAAATGATATTAATCTTACTGTGCAGGCTGGACAGAGTGTGGCTCTAGTTGGGCCCAGTGGTGCCGGGAAATCGACCTTTTTCGAATTACTACAACGCTTCTATGATCCCCAATCAGGTCAACTAACCATTGCCGGAGTTGATATCACAACAATTACCACGGAAGATTTGCGCAACCGCATTGCAATTGTTCCTCAACAACCGATTCTGTTTAGTCAAAATGTCTGGCGGAATATTCGCTACGGTGACGTCGATGCCACTGATGACGAGGTGATTGCTGCTGCCAAAGCAGCCCATGCCCATGATTTTATCAGCCAACTACCCGACGGTTACGACAGTTTTCTTGGCGAACGCGGTGTCAGGCTGTCCGGGGGACAACAACAACGCCTCGCTATTGCCCGAGCCATACTTAAAAATCCGCAAATATTATTGCTAGATGAGGCCACAAGTGCACTGGATGCCGAGAGCGAAAAAAAGGTGCAGTTAGCACTCGATGAGGTGATGAAAAATCGTACCACTCTGGTCATCGCACATCGTCTCGCCACAGTCAGACATGTCGATAAGATTGTGGTGCTTGATGAGGGGAAAATCGTTGCCACAGGAAACCATGATGAATTGATGGCTTCCTCTGAACTCTACGCTCGACTAGCTAAGCTGCAATTCGATGAGCGTAAGTTGCACTAGACCACCGATAGTTTTTCTGTGTAATCAGCTATCCATTGTTCGAATGCTTCACGTGGCATTGGTTTAGCGATATGAAAGCCCTGAGCGATATCACAGCCCATCTCTTGTAATTTCTCCAGACTGTTGGCTGATTCAACCCCTTCAGCAACAACGCGCATGTTGAGTTCTTTGGCGAGGATGATACAGGTCTTTACAATCGCACGAGCATCGCGGTCTTTGTCCATCTCCATGACGAAAGATTTATCCACTTTCAACTCAGTAAATGGAATTTTATGCAACAGTGACAGGGACGAGAATCCCGTGCCGAAGTCATCAATCGACAGCGCGAAATTTTTCATGCGTAAGCGGGTCAAAATATCAAGAGATGTCACTAACTCACCCATCAAAACGCTTTCTGTAATTTCCAATTGGATCAGATTTGACGACAAGTCTCTCTGCTGAAGTAAAGCACTTAATTTTTCCGGAAGGTCGATGCTGCGTATCGAATCTGCGCTCACATTCACTGATAGTGGTATCTCATGATTTTTTCGTTTGAGATCGGTCAACTCATCCAACGCCATTTCGATAACTTTGTTGGTCAACTCATCCATTAGACCAAACTGCTCAGCGCGTTCGATAAACACAAAGGGTGCAAGTAAGCCGTGTTGTGGATGGTGCCAACGCACCAGACACTCAGCACCGATAATTGCACCGGTACTGACCTCAATCTGCGGTTGATAATACAAGACCATCTGGTCGTTGATGATGCCATGGTAGATTTCATCTCGAGTAGGTTCAAAGACCAGACTACCAGGCTTATTGTTGCTTGAGCGTAGAAGCTTCTTGTGATCAATTAATGTTTCCATTAATAGATTTAGCTGAATCGGTTTAGTGAAACTGCTGATGATTTCCAGCTCATGCGCATAGGCAAGCTTTTCTGCTGAATGCAAGACACTCATGTCATAACCGCTCATCAGGATTAATGGTGAGCGGCACTCATGCTTAGCCAACTCTCTGATCACCTCGACACCATCTAAGACTGGCATGTTCAGATCAAGTAGTATGACTGAGTCATTATCGTAGGACTGCTCTTCGAGAAATTTCCGTGCATCGGTATATATCGTTGGGACAAAACCAGCCATCTCGACAACTTCAGCGAGCATTTGCGCGATTTGCAGTTCGTCATCAATGATAAATACGTTGGACACGGGACACCTTTTTTTCCACCACTACATAAGTATAGTTCAATTATCTAATATTCAAGCCCAAATCAGTAACTTTAACCTAACTACACATTTATAAATAAGAATATAATATCCAAATTTATGTGATTCTCGTCTTAGCTCAGAATCATCTGATTTCTGTCTGTGTTTGTGCCTACTAAATGTGTTTCTCTTTATACTGTGTGAGACTGCAAAATGTGCCCTTA
>CAXRAF010000092.1:0-5297 GCA_964228485.1 Alteromonadales bacterium
CCGAAAACACCCCACTATGGTGTCGATGTCGCGGTCCCAACCGGCACGGAAATCGTCGCGCCAGCGGCAGGTGTGGTGACCTATGTCAATGATGATATGTATTACTCTGGTGGAACACTGGTGCTAGACCATGGTCATGGGTTATCCTCTGCCTTTCTGCATTTGAGCAAGATAGATGTTGCTGTGGGAGATGTTATCCAGCAGGGACAGATAATTGCTCGAGTCGGTGCGACTGGACGTGCGACCGGACCCCATCTTGACTGGCGTATGAACTGGGGAACTCGAGTCAGAGTTGATCCGCAACTTCTGGTACCACCGATGCAACATGAGAATCACTGAGATACGATCATAATATGAATAAGAAATTACTAAACATTCTGGTTTGCCCGGAGACTAAAGCGCCACTCAAGTTGAGTAAAAAGGGCGATGAGCTATGGTGTAAGGCGTCTGGATTGGCCTATCCGATAGAGGATGATATTCCTGTTCTAATCGTTGAAGAAGCACGTCAGCTAACACATGAGGAAAAGGAGACAATGGCATGATCCTAAAGCAGCTAGGTACAGTTGTTTTGACCACACTTGTGGCACTCGCAGCAACTACCGCCCACGCAGACGAAAAATGGGACGTTAACAATCCGCCTTACCCAACCCGTGCCATTAATCTGGATGTCACATCAGGCACCTGGATGAACATTGATGTCAGTCCTGATGGTAAAGAGATCTTGTTTGATATGCTGGGTGATATCTATCGTCTGCCAATCACCGGTGGCGATGCACAAGTGATTAACAATTCCATTAGTTGGGAGATGCAACCAAGATTCTCTCCCGACGGTAAAACCATTGCCTACACCTCTGATGCCGGAGGTGGCGATAACATCTGGATTATGGATAGTGATGGAAGCAACGCCAAGGCTATCTCAACGGAGTCCTTCCGCTTATTGAATGATCCTGATTGGTCACCGGATGGTCGGTTTATCGTGGCCCGCAAGCATTTCACCTCCACCCGTTCCATTGGCTCTGGTGAGATGTGGCTCTATTCGGTTGCTGGTGGCAAAGGGGTGCGGATGAATGAAGCGCCAACCAAGCAGAAAGATTTGGGTGAACCCGCCTTCTCTCCAGACGGTCGCTACGTTTACTTCTCCCAGGATACAACTCCAGGTATGGTGTTCGAGTACTCAAAAGATTCTAATGGCATTATTTACCGCATCAAACGGCTCGACACGCAATCGGGTGAAATCATTAATTATGTGCAAAGTGCCGGCGGCTCAGTCAGACCGACACCATCGCCAGACGGTAAATGGTTAGCCTTTGTCAGACGCGTTCGAAATCAATCAACTCTATTTATCAAGGACTTGAAATCAGGTGCCGAGCAAGAGGTATACGGCGACTTAACGCGTGACATGCAGGAAACCTGGGCTATTCATGGTGTTTATCCAAACATGGATTGGACGCCCGATTCAAAATCGATTGTGTTCTGGTCGAAGGGTCAGATCCATCGTTTGTATATTGATGATAAGCGAGTCGAAACGATACCATTCCGTATTCAGGACACGCGCCAAATAGCGGATGCGGTACGCTTCGACTATCCGGTATTTCAGGAGACAGAGACTACTCAGGCCCTGCGTTGGGTTCAGGTGACGGCGGATGGATCTAAGGCGGTTTTCCAGGCATTAGGACATTTGTATGTGCGTGATCTCAAGTCGGGTGAGCTCAAGCAGTTAACTAAGGGCGAGTCCTCGCAAGCCTTTTATCCGAGCCTATCAAGCGATGGCAAGACGGTGGTCTACGTCAGTTGGAATGATCAAGATTTAGGCCAAATAAAGTCCATGTCGATCACGGGCGGCAGCGTCAAAACGCTCGTCTCTGAGCCCGGTCATTATCTGTCACCACGGTTTGTTAATAATGATAAAGAAGTGGTGTATCAGAAAACCCGAGGCGGCTATTTATTCACGCCCGACTGGTCGTTGAATCCGGGCTTGTATCGAGTCCCTGCGAACGGTAAAGGTAAAGCCGAAATACTGACAATCAATGGCTATGGCGTGCAGTCTGGTCCTGATGGTCGTTATTACCTCATGCAAGTGAAAGGCTCAGGTTTGACGCGCAAGACCAATTTAGTGGCCTTTGACCCGGAGACAATGGAAACTCAAATTGTTGCACAAACGCATTTTGGCAGCGAGTTTAGTCTGTCTCCCGATGGCAAGTGGTTGGCCTTTGTGGATGGTTTTGACGTGTTTGTTGCACCCTTCAGACCCAGTGCCAAGATCATCAAGCTCCGTGCTAAAGGCGCCGATCTTCCGGTGGTTAGAATGTCAGATAATGTCGGTGAAAATCTGCACTGGTCTGGCGATTCAAAGACATTATATTGGTCATGGGGACAGACGCTCTATAGTCAATCTATCTCAGATCCTATATTAGAAGCGGAGAACGTTGAGACATCTGCTACTAAACAGACCATCGGTTTTGAATACAAGGCTGACAAACCAAATCACAAGGTAGCGCTGAGCAATGCTCGGATCATCACGATGGAAGGTGATCAGGTTATTGAGCAGGGGACCATACTGATTGAGAACAATATTATCAAAGCGGTCGGGCCAGCCTCCGAGGTAACTGTGCCTGGCGGTTACAAGTCCTTTGATATGACTGGCAAGACCATCATTCCCGGACTGATCGATCCGCATTGGCATGGCCGTTTTGCACAGAACGAAATCACCCCTCGGGAAAACTGGTCAAACATGGCCTCGTTGGCATTTGGCTTGACGACGCTACATGACCCATCTAACGACAGCAGCGAAGTATTTTCTGCCATGGAGTTGGCGCGCGCAGGTAAAACCTTAGCGCCGCGTATCTTCTCAACCGGTCGAATTTTGTATGGTGCCAAGGCTTCTATCTTTGCTGAAATCAATAATCTGGACGATGCCCGCAAGCATGTGCGTCGTATCAAGGCATTAGGTGGTTACTCAGTTAAAAGTTACAACCAGCCACGACGTGATCAACGCCAACAGGTACTTAAGGCGGCTCGTGAAGAAAAGATTCTGGTGATGCCAGAAGGTGGCTCGTTATTCCAGCATAATATGAACATGATCATTGATGGTCATACCGGTATCGAGCACGCCATTCCTGTTGCCGAGGTATACGATGATGTGAAGCAATTATGGTCACAGACAAAAGTCGGCTATACCCCAACGATAGTTGTTGGTTATGGTGGTATCTGGGGTGAAAACTACTGGTATCATCATACTGAGGTGTGGAAGCACCCATTACTCACGCGATTTGTGCCACCATCGATTCTACAAAGTCGAGCGGTACGACGTCCCATGGCTCCTGAGGAAGATTACAACCACTTTGCCATCGCTAAGACGGCCAAGGTGTTATATGACCTGGGTGTAGAAACACATATTGGCGCCCACGGTCAGCGCGAAGGGCTGGGTGTGCATTGGGAAATTTGGATGTTTGCCCAAGGCGGTATGACACCACTGGAAGCGCTTAGCACGGCGACAATTCAAAGTGCCAAGTACTTAGGTATGGATGCAGAGATTGGCTCAATAAAGGCAGGCAAGCTGGCTGATTTGGCCATTTTAGACATCAATCCACTTGAGGATATTTATGCCACAGACAAGGTGCATGCGGTGATGCTGAATGGTCGTTTATATGACTCAAAAACAATGAATGAACTAACCGGTAACTGGAAGCGAAAGCCCTTTTACTGGGAGAAATAAATAATGGAAAAATTATACGTTAGTGGTAACCAATTATTGGATGATTCCTATCGCCTGGCACATCAGGTGTATGAATCAGGTTTTGAACCGGATTTCATTGTGGGTGTCTGGCGTGGTGGAACTCCGATTGGTATCGCTGTACATGAGTATCTCGATTATCGTGGGATCGTGTCTGATCACTGCTCAATGCGCGCCATCTCTTATTATGGTATTTCCAAGCGTAAAGATCTGGTGCAGGTACATGGCTTGGAATACTTATTAGAGCGACTGAAACCCGAGCATAAGGTACTGATTGTCGATGACGTGTTTGAAACCGGTCATACTTTAGTAGCAATCATGAACGAGCTTTACAAAAAACTTGGCGGTGCGATTCCACAGAACATCAAGTTGGCGACGGTATATTTCAAGCCAGAGAGAAATCAAACCGATGTGACGCCGCATTATCATGTGACGGTGACCGAAGATTGGATTGTATTTCCGCATGAACTTGATGGCTTAACTGAAGAAGAGATTCTCGAGAATAAACCCGCAGTTCTAAGGGACTTGTTATCGAAAGGATAACCCTTATAGTTTCTTTATAGACGACTCTGTATTACAGTAGAGACATGAACCAACAGCGCACACCCTATTTCAAAGTCGGAGAGGTTTGCATTCTGCAACCACCGCACCCCTCGGCCAAACATTTGTGGGGCCAGGAAACCACGGTACTGAAAATTTTCTGGAACGATGAGCGTTATGAAGATGCCATGGGCGTTAAGGATCCGGGCTATTGTTACTTAACGGATATCCCCGCACCGCCACCGACGGATCTGCCTGAAGATCAGCACGATGGCTGGGTTTGGTGTGAGTATGATCTGAAAAAGAAGCATGACCCGGGCGAGTCATACGATAACATTCTGGAAGAAATCGAGGATATGACCGTTAAAGTGCGCTAACGGTCACAGTCCTTATTCAGCTATTCAAGCCAGCCTTTATTCTTGGCCGAAAAACTCAGCCAGATTAATACTAAGCCAATAGAAAATACCAGTGCCGGCACAACCACCGCGGCTGTTCCCATCACATCAATCGCATTGCTCATAAAAACAGAATAATAATTCTGCGTCACAATACCCAACATAGAGACCAGAAAAAGTGGTATGGCGAGAGCTTTGCCTATCAGCATGGCGATACTTCCCAGTAAGCCAAAGATCACTGCCACAGCAAATGCCGCGTTAACCCATGTCGGCATTTCAGAGATCAGTAGCGCTTGCTGAACAGGCATCTCGATCAGTTGTTGCTCCGAGATATTGATATGTGCAAAGAACTGCAAAACACCCAAAATATTCCATGCCACAGCAATATAAATAACCACGGTAAACCAGCCGGGACGTAATTGATCATTCATAGCTAACCCCACATCAATCACCGATATTTTTATCAAGAAAGTCGAGGATTTTTTCATACAGCTCGACACGGTTTTTAGGCTTGCTGAACCCATGTCCCTCTTCATCTTTGTACAGCTTGATATAATCCTTATCCGCTTCCTGAAGCTTCTCCTCCAATATCTCGGCATTGATGATAGGCACGCGAACATCTTCGCCAC
>CAXRAF010000093.1:0-7085 GCA_964228485.1 Alteromonadales bacterium
CGCAAACACGCCGGTGGTGTTGTTATCTCACCAACCATCTTAACTGACTTTACGCCGATTTATTGTGATGAATCAGGCGATAACCTTGTCTGTCAGTTCGACAAGGATGATGTCGAGTCTGTCGGCTTGGTGAAATTTGACTTTCTTGGTCTCAGAACACTGACAATTATTGATTGGTCCATACAATCCATCCAGATGCTCGAGGGCTCTGACAGCAAATTGGATATCAACAGCTTACCGCTCGACGATAAGGCCTCCTATCAGCTGCTTAAAGACGCTAACACCACTGCGGTATTCCAGTTGGAATCTCCGGGCATGAAGAAACTCATCAAAAAACTTGCTCCGAGTCGATTTGAGGACATCGTTGCGTTAGTGGCGCTATATCGTCCGGGACCACTGGGCTCAGGTATGGATGTTGACTTCGTTAATCGTAAACATGGCCGAGAGGAAGTGTCTTATCCACATCCGGACCTCGAGGAATGTCTGGAAAGCACGTACGGCGTCATCCTGTATCAGGAGCAGGTGATGCAAATTGCACAAATTCTGGCCGGCTACAGTCTTGGTGGTGCAGATATGCTGCGTCGTGCGATGGGTAAGAAGAAGATTGAGGTCATGCAGGAGCAGCGGCAGATTTTCGTTGATGGTGCTCTAAAGCGCGATATCCCTGAGCAACAATCCAATCAAATATTCGATCTGATGGAAAAATTTGCTGAATATGGCTTTAACAAGTCTCACTCAGCTGCCTACGCCCTGGTGGCTTATCAAACAGCCTGGTTAAAAGCTCACTATCCCACTGCGTTCATGGCAGCGGTAATGTCGGCTGATCTGGATAATACCGATAAAATAGTCAGTTATATCGATGACTGCCAACAAAATGGTCTTGAAATTATCCCCCCGGATATTAACCGCGGACACTATCGTTTCGTGCCGTTTGATGAGCAGAAAATTATTTACGGTATCGGTGCATTAAAAGGCGTCGGCGAGAGCGCGATTGAGAGTATTGTCGAAGGTCGACAGGATGCGCCCTATAAAAATCTCTATGACTTTTGCCAACGTGTTGATTTGAAGCGGGTGAATAAGCGGGTGCTAGAGGCTCTCATTAAGGGCGGTGCCATGGATAGCTTTGGTCAGCCTCGGGCAGTACTGTTTGAGAGTTTAGCCGATGCCATTGCCTGTGCTGATCAAAAGGCACGCGATCAGGAGCAGGGCATGGTTGATATGTTCGGCGGACCAAGTGGCGAGAATACCATTGAAGAGCGTTACGTCGATGTGCGTGAATGGACTGACGAGCATCGCTTGCGATGTGAGAAAGAGACGCTGGGCTTATATCTGACCGGTCACCCGATCAATCGCTACCTCCCCGAAATCAATAAACTCGGTCTGCGGCGATTAAAACAAGTCACCGCAACTGGTCGCGGCAAAACTATCCGAGTAGCGGCATTACTCATCGAGCAGCGGATCAGAAAGACCAAATCCGGCGCTAGCTGGGCCAGTATCACCGTGGATGACCGGAGTGGGCGTATCTCAGGTAATCTCTACAGTGAAAATTATCAGAAATTCGGCCACCTTCTCTCTAAGGACAAGGTCTATCTGTTTGAGGGTGAGGTTAATTATGATGAATATGCGGACGGCTTGAGTATGACCGTACAGAACGTTATGGATTTTGTGCATCTGCGTGAGAAGAGCTCACAATACATTCGACTCACCTGCCCACAAGATGCCAGTGAGGATTTTATCGAGCATTTGTCGTCTGTGCTGGAACCCTATCGTGACGGCGGTGTTCGTTTGCGTTTAGCCTATACCAATAGTGTCGCTGATTGTGAGCTTGATTTGTCCCAAGAGTGGGCGATTGAGCCCACCGATGAATGCTTGGAACGACTGCAGGAAGTGGTTGATCAGGTAGAAGTGATATACTCTTAAAACTAGACTGACATTCGACATTATTTTTCGATACAATAACCGACCTTTTTAGGATACGTACATAAGAACAGCAATATGAACTTGAATTTCCTGGAATTTGAGCGTCCAATCGCAGAGCTTGAAGCACAAATTGATGAGTTACGTCTGGTAACCGATGATTCTGAAATTAACATTTCGGAAGAAATTGAGCGTCTCAAAACAAAGAGCCATGCGCTCACAGAGCAGATATTCTCTAAACTGGATGCATGGCAAATTGCCCAATTAGCACGTCACCCACAAAGACCCTACACGCTGGATTATGTGGCCTCTATCTGTACCGACTTTAATGAATTGGCCGGAGACAGGGCGTTTGCTGATGATAAGGCGCTGGTTGGTGGCTTGGCACGAATCGATGAGCGTCCAGTGATGATTATTGGTCACCATAAAGGCCGTGACACGAAAGAGAAAGTTCGTCGTAACTTTGGTATGCCTCGACCTGAGGGATACCGCAAAGCCCTGCGCTTAATGAAGATGGCTGAAAAGTTTAATTTACCGATCATAACCTTTATTGATACACCGGGTGCTTATCCGGGTATTGGAGCTGAAGAGCGTGGTCAGAGTGAAGCGATTGCGACCAACTTAAAAGTGATGTGTGAGCTAAATGTCCCAATCATCGCCACCGTGGTAGGTGAGGGCGGCTCAGGAGGCGCTCTGGCGATTGGTGTAGCCGATAAAGTGAATATGCTCGAGTACTCTACCTATTCAGTTATCTCACCTGAGGGATGTGCATCTATTTTATGGAAGAGTGCGGAAAAGGCTCAAGAGGCTGCCCAAGCCATGGGTATTACTGCTCGTCGTCTCAAAGAACTCGGTCTGATTGATAATATCATCAGTGAGCCACTCGGTGGCGCACACCGATTCCCGGATCAGATGGCTGCCACACTGAAAGATACATTAGTCAGCCAACTGAACGAACTCGATCAACAATCACAAGACGAGCGAATGAATGCGCGTTTTGACAAGTTGATGTCTTACGGGATCCACGAATAAGCTCAGTGATGATTGCTCTTGAGCAACAGATTGAGACTTTTTTAAATCAGCTAGGTAATCAGCACAGCAAAATTTGGCTTGCCTATAGTGGCGGTATGGATTCTCGTGTGCTGTTGCAGCTGTTGGCTGAAGCACAATCACGATATAGCGACCTCCATCTGAGCGCTATTCATGTTAACCATCAATTACAGACTCATGCACTGGCTTGGGAAGCACATTGTCAGCAGCAGTGTGAGCAACTGGGTATTGCGCTGACGATCTGTCGCGTTGATGCCAACCCAAAAGACCGTCAGAGTCCAGAGCAGGCCGCCAGAGAAGCGCGCTATGATGCTTTTGCAGAGCACTTGAGTGAAGATGACATTCTAGTGACTGCGCACCACGCCAATGATCAGGCTGAGACGCTATTACTGCAGTTAATGCGAGGTGCCGGAACCGCAGGTTTATCCGCAATGCCAATGAGCCGCTCATTCAAGGGTATGAATCTGCATCGGCCATTGCTGGGTTTTTCACGACAGATGCTGCAAGACTTCGCTGACCATAAAAATCTGCAATGGGTTGAAGACCCCAGTAATCAAGAAACAGACATTCGGCGTAATTTTATTCGTCATGAAGTTATGCCGGTGTTGGACAAGCAGTGGTCAGAGCCGGAAAAAGCGATAAATCAAAGTGCTCGCCACCTGGCAGATACTGAGCAAACCCTCAGTTGGTTTCTCGACTGCGAACTTGCCAAGGTGTTACTGGCTCGAGATGTACTGGCCATAGATACTTTGCTCTCATATCCAACAGCAATACAACGACATCTGCTGCGCCGGTGGTATGTTCAACTGGGATTAGCGGCGCCCGGGGAGGATAAATTGGCTCTGATCATGTCAGAAGTCATGGCCGCTAAAGCAGATGCGAACCCTGAACTGAAATGGCAGGGGAGTGTATTACATCGCTGCCGTAATCGATTGCTGTTATCGCCAGACTGGGAGCCGATCGAGCATCAGCACTGGTCAGCTGAGGCGACGATTACTACATCGGCATGGCAGTTAAATATCGCGGGGCTTAACAGCATCAATACTCAGGAACTTACGGCAAGCATTGCGAGTCATGACATGGAAATCAATCAATCCAATAGGTTGCGGTCATTAAAAAAGGTATTCAAAGATAAAGCCGTACCTGTCAGGTTCCGGTCACTATTACCGGCGGTATTCTTGGGGTCTGAATTAATTTATGTTCCGGGAATTTTCCAGCATCCAGACTATGCCACTCTTACCTTCCATTTTGACTTTAAGCGTCTCGGATATAGCGTTAGCGACTCAGGCCAGCCTCTGCTTTCTGTGTTAGATATAGCTTAACTTCGTCGGCCGGCATGGGTTTGGAGTAGAAATAGCCCTGGCCGTATTCAAATTCAAGCTTCTTTAGAAGCGTGCTTTGTTGCTCTGTTTCAATCCCTTCTGCAACCACTTCCATATTCAAGCTTTCTGCCAGTGTTTTAATAGTACTGATAATCGCCATATTATCTTCGCGTTGTTCCATGTCATTGACAAAAGAACGGTCTATTTTCAGGGCATGAATTGGAAACTGGTGAAGGTAACTTAATGATGAGTAGCCGGTACCAAAATCATCTAATAGGATCTTAATGCCGGCATCAGCGTATTGGTTAAGAATATCTCTGGCTGAGTCAAAATTATCAATTAACAGCGATTCAGTGACTTCGAGGCGTAAATGCTGTTTCGGAAACTGGTGATTTTCGATAATTTGCATACTATCTTGGAACAAATCATACTGAGAAAGCTGAAAGGATGATAAGTTCACGGAAACTTTCAGATTAGCAAAATAGGGCATTTCATCCTGCCATTGCTTAGTTTGTGCAATGGCTTTATCTAGTATGAACAAACCAATATCTGAAATCAGTCCTGTCTCTTCGGCAATGGGTATGAAATCAATTGGACTCACCCAGCCCATATTAGGGTGATGCCATCGTGCAAGCGCCTCAAAAGCAATGACTTGGTCACTATCAAGCGCAATAATCGGTTGGTAAAACACCATCATTTGGTCTTTATCCAGCGCACGACGTAATTCACTCTCCATTCTGAGTTGTTTGACAGCCCGGTCATACATACTCGAATCAAATACGGCGGTCTGCGCTTTACCACGTGACTTTGCCTCATACATGGCTGTATCGGCGTCGCGGAGAATTTCAACCGCTTCCTTGAATTCATATTCACACAAATTGATGCCAATGCTGGTCGAGGTAAAGATGGTATTTCCATCGAGCTCAATGGGTGCTGATAGCACATTAGCAATCCGTGCCGCCACTGAGTTTGCCGCTACATGATGATTTTCGTCCAGCAATAAAATGGCAAATTCATCGCCACCGAGACGGGCGACCGTATCTCCGGGTCTGACACATGAAGTGAGTTTGGATGCGACTTCGATGAGTAACTTGTCACCAATGTAGTGGCCGAGGCTGTCGTTGACTACTTTGAATCTATCGAGATCGAGAAACAGTACCGAAAAACGATCCTTGGAGTGACGTTTGAGGTTGCCCATGGCTTTCTCTAATCGGTCCAAGAACAGCGAGCGATTGGGTAAGTCCGTTAAACTATCATGGAAGGCATCATGAGCAAGTTTTTCCTCAACCTTAATGCGCTCTTTGATGACATCCTTGAGATCGGCATTGGCCACAGAGAGTTCCTTGGTTCGCTCTGTTACGCGCTCTTCTAATAGATTATTGGCAGCCTTCAGTTCGGCATGTGCGGCAACCAGTTCAGCCTGCTGTTTATGTATTTGCCTTGATAACGATATTTGCTGTGCGACATAGTTAAGTAAATGCTGCTCTTCGTCGCTAAAATCATTGTTAACGTCATAACGCAGAATTGCCAGCAAACCAATGGTTTTTTGTGCCTCATTTTTCAGTGGTAGACCAAGCCAGGAAGAAAACATTGGCTTGCGCTCACGATTGAATGGTCTTTGTTCATCATGACTGAAACGTAAGGTACATTGGGCATCAAAAACCGCCTGAATATGCTCATCCTCCTGACGTTGGATGAGATGGGGCTGATCATCGTGCGATTGATAATATTCATTGGTGTAGTAGGGAAAATAATAGCCCTGTTGTGACTCATCTTTTAATGCGATATACATGCTCGAGGTTTGGATCAAACGGCCCAGGATCCGATGCAGGATGCTATAAAATTCGCCCATATTTTCAGCTTCTGCTGTAATCATTGCGATGCGATACAGCGCCTTCATCAAGCCTTCGGTTTTGCTCCGCTCTGCGACTTCTGATTGCAGCTCCTCATTGGCCTTGGCTAACTCTTCGGTGCGCTTTTTAACATGCTTCTCCAGTCGCACCTGTTCTTTTTTAAGGAGTACTTCTTGTTGTTTTCTCTCTAATACAATGGCCAAATGACGTGAGAAGAAACGCAGTAAATCAATTTCAGCAGAGGAGTAGGAGTAACTGTCATCGTAGGTCTGAACTACCACAGCGCCAAGAACACGATTACCTCTGATAAGTGGGATACCTAACCATTCGTGGGAGTACTTACCATGCTGAACAATTTCCCCTTTGTCAGTTAAGTCCAACATAGTTTTTCGATCAACATGTAAGTGCTCGCCAGAGCGAAGCATGTAACCGGTCAGGGTGTAGTAGAACTCTTGCTTGGGAATGTTAATTAATTCTTGCGGATTGACATCATCTTCGACATCGGCAAAATAAAGAAAGCTCAGGGACTCATTGTCATCGTCATAGAGACAAACATAAAAATTTTCGGCATAGATAAAATCGGCGATGATGCTATGAGCTTCTTCAAAAAATGCTTCCAGGTTGTCGGAGTCATGGCTCAGCTCAGAGATTCGATACAGCGCTAGAAGTAATTCATCAGAAGAGGTATCTGAGGCATTCATCAGACGCTCATCAATGACTTTGCCCTTGTCACTTGCCAGGGTTAACTCTCCCGGTTTCCTTTTACTGATAACTATCCCCTAAATATCACTGCTCGAACTGAAAAAACGCCTCAATTTCAGATTCCCTGTCTAGTGTGTCCCTATATCCTAACTCAATTAGGTGCCGACAATAATCACCCTCTAATAATACATAGCTAAGTAACTGTGAGCCTTCGCTGAAATCCACGCCCAGGCGTGATAAG
>CAXRAF010000094.1:0-10222 GCA_964228485.1 Alteromonadales bacterium
ATGGTGTTATTCGGATCGTCGGTTGCGTGAGCGACCGCTGAGGCTCCGACATGAGGTTGGCCGACCTTGGGATAATAAACGACACTTTCTAACAGTCGCTCACCGGTGCTTGCCGGAATAATCTGAGCCTCACCACTACGGACTGTGGCTACCAGTGAGTGCGTGGTACCCAGATCGATCCCCACAGCCACTTTGCGCTGATGCGGTTTTTGAGTCTGTCCGGGTTCTGCAATTTGTAATAAGGCCATGAATATCCTGACTTACTAGTCCATTAAATGCTCTTCAACCAGCTCGATTTCGCTAGCCAGTTTGTTGAAGAACTGTAATTCACATAGAGTTGCTTTGATCTGCTCAGCATTTACAGTGGTATTTTCGCCAAATAACGATGCCAACTGCATTTCTATTGTGCGCTGCTTGTCTGTCACTGCATCAAGCAAATTCATTAAGCTTGAAAAGTCTTTTTGTTGTTTAAAATCATTAAGTTGTTCTCGATAATTCAACTGATTTATCAGCATCTCAGTATCGGTCACAGTATAGGTTTCAATATCAAAATCAATGCCATTCAGTCCAAGTAAGTAATGACCACGCTTAACTGCCGATGACAGAGTCTGAAACATTTCATTATTTAGTGCTGTAGTTTGTACAGCTTGCCGTTGGATACTGGCATCCTGATGAGCAAAGCGGTCAGGGTGTGACTGTTGTTGTTTATCACGATACGCTTTTTTCAGTTCGCGCAGATTAATCTCATAACTTGGTTCAATACCAAACGCTTGAAAGTAATTTTCGGCGGCCATGGCGAATTCTCAGATATCAAGGGTTTTCAGACTGTGAAACTCTCGCCACAACCGCATTCACCCTTTTGATTCGGGTTTTTAAATTCGAAGCCCTCGTTTAGACCTTCGCGCACAAAATCGACCTCTGTACCATCGAGATACACCAGACTTTTCTGATCGACGATCACAGAAACACCATCCTGCTCGAACACGCTATCATCCGGATTCAGTTCGTCGACAAATTCTATGAGGTAGGCTAAACCTGAGCAGCCTGTGGTGGTAACACCCAAACGAATACCCACACCTTTACCTCGGTTGTCGATAAAATGCTTTACTCGGTCTAGAGCAGATGGTGATAGTGATATAGCCATGATATTAGTCTTTGTCGCTCGCCATTTTCTTGCGATAGTCTGATACCGCCGCTTTAATCGCATCCTCAGCCAATACTGAGCAATGGATCTTGACCGGTGGCAGACATAATTCTTCTGCAATTTCAGTATTCTTCAGTGCAGCCGCTTCATCAATCGATTTTCCTTTAACCCACTCAGTTACAAGCGAGCTCGAGGCGATCGCCGAGCCACAGCCATAGGTTTTGAATTTCGCATCTTCGATAATACCGTTGTTATCGACACGAATTTGTAGCTTCATGACGTCACCACAGGCCGGTGCGCCAACCATTCCGGTGCCAACAACGCCCTCATCATTATCTTCTAATGTCCCGACGTTACGAGGGTTCTCGTAATGATCGATGACCTTATCACTGTATGCCATTGTGTTTTTCTCCTAAACCTTTATTAATGCGCAGTCCATTCGACTGTCGATAAATCAATACCTTCTTTGTACATGTCCCAAAGTGGTGATAATTCTCTTAAACGGTCAATTGCCTTAGTCACACCGGCAATTGCATAATCTATTTCTTCTTCGGTCGTGAAACGGCCAATTGAGAAACGGATTGAGCTGTGAGCTAACTCATCCGGCAGTCCTAGCGCTCGCAATACATAGGACGGTTCCAGACTGGCTGAGGTACAGGCTGAGCCAGATGATACCGCCAAGTCTTTCAGAGCCATCATCAAAGACTCACCTTCGACGAAGTTGAAGCTGATGTTACAGATACCCGGGTACTGCTGTGTCTCGCTGCCATTGATATGGACCTCTTCCATATCCGCTAAGCCTGCAAGCAGTCGCTCACGAAGTTTAGCAATGCGTAGTTGCTCATCCTGCATTTGCTCCTGGGCCACTCTAAATGCTTCCCCCATACCGACTATCTGGTGTGTAGCCAGCGTGCCGGAGCGCATACCACGCTCGTGTCCACCGCCATGCATCTGGGCTTCGAGGCGAATGCGCGGCTTGCGTTGTACATATAGTGCACCGATGCCCTTGGGACCATATATTTTATGGGCTGAGAATGACATCAGGTCAACCGGCAGATTGGCTAAATCAATCGCTAGCTTACCAGCACTCTGGGCAGCATCTACATGAAAAATGATTTTGTTTTCACGACACAAATTACCAATCGCTTCAATGTCCTGAATGACACCAATCTCGTTATTGACGTGCATGATTGACATCAAAACTGTTTCAGGTCGAATCGTCGCCTTCAGAGTATCAAGGTCGATTAAACCTTCGCTGCTGACATCCAGATAAGTGACTTCAAATCCTTCACGCTCCAACTGACGACAGGTATCTAGGACGGCCTTATGCTCAGTTTTCAGGGTTATGATGTGATTACCCTTGCGCTTGTAGAAATGGGCAGCACCTTTGATAGCGAGATTATTTGATTCAGTTGCGCCTGAAGTAAATACGATCTCTCTCGGATCGGCGCCGACCAGACTAGCCACCTGCTCACGGGCAACGTCAATGGCTTCTTCAGCAACCCATCCAAATTGGTGTGAGCGCGATGCCGGATTACCAAAATTGCCTTCCTGAGTCAGACAATTAACCATTTTCTCGGCTACACGCGGATCAACCGGAGTTGTCGCTGCGAAATCTAAATAAATTGGTGCGTTCATTGTATTCTCTCTAACTGTTTTCAGTAGTTAATTGCCGAATTAAACTCTAACTTCGGCAGGTATGTCACCGGCACCCTGTTGTCGCTGTTCTGTGGTGCTGTCTGCAAATTTCGGGGCATCCTGCATGTAGGCAAGACGGCGTATTTCTTGCTGTGAGATCACTTCAGCAAGACTAATTTTATTGAGGTAATCATAGATTGATTCACTTAATCCCAGCCATAGGTTGTGTGCCAGGCAGATACTTCCCTTCTGACAATCCTCAGTACCCTGGCAGCCAGTGGCATCAATCGGTTCATCGACAGCCAAAATCACTTCAGCGACGTTAATGTCCTCGGGGGCTTTAGCCAGTTGATATCCACCGCCGGGGCCACGGGTGCTGGCAACCAGGTTGTTACGTTTCAAACGCGCAAATAATTGCTCAAGATACGACAACGATAAACTTTGGCGATCCGAGATGTCACTTAACGTGATTGGGTTACACACGGAGTGCAACGCCAAATCAAGCATGGCAGTAACTGCGTAGCGACCTTTTGTTGTCAGTTTCATAATGTACAACCACCCATTTCTCTAGCTTAAATAGTGCTGGTTAACGGCTTTTCAAGCAATAACCAAGCAAAATACTCAACAATTGAATTTTACCAATACCCTAGTATTTTAGTCAAGATATTTCATGTCCTCATAAAACGAACTGTACTATTCGCATAAAGCGACTGTTTATAGGTATTTCAGAGGTTATTGCGGTGGCAGAGATTTTTCGATTGAGGACAAAAATCCACGTAAAATTTGATACTCAGAGTGCTCTGGATTCATGCGGTTATACATTCGCTTTAAGCGCAAGGATAACTGTTTAGGATTGTCTGGATTCAGATAACCTGTTTTGATCATTACGTCGGTCATCTGCTCATAAAAACCATGCATCAATGCAGCCTCAACAGGCACGTGGTCTGTGTTTGGAAGTATTGCACTATCACTGAGCTCCAGATGCTTCATTCGCAGATCATAAGCGATTAATTGTACCGCCGAAGCCAAATTTAATGAGCTATATTCAGGATTTGCCGGGATATAGACCTGATAATGACAATAGCTGAGTTCTTCATTGGTTAAGCCGGAATTTTCAGTGCCAAATAAGATACTCACCTTCTGCGCGTCATGCTCGGCGACCAAGTTCGACAATTCTCTCGGCGTCAGTAATGGTGCATCATGACGTCTTTGGCGCGCACTGGTCCCTATGATGATGTGACTGTTGGCAATTGCCGTCTCTAGGCTGTCATAAACTTGGGCCTTTTGAAGCACATCATCAGCTCTGGAGGCTCTGACAGTGGCCTCCGCCGAAGGATAATTCGATGGATTAACCAAGACTAAATTCTCCAGTCCCATAGTTTTCATTGCCCGCGCGGTAGCACCGATATTGCCGGGGTGTGTGGTATGACTGAGAACAATCTGAATATCCGATAAGTTCACGTAAAGTGCTCCTGTGTTTTGCCAACTGAATACTATCAGTTTATGTTAGTTTGGGGGATTTTTTTCTGTTAGAATAGCGCAGCCTTTACGGCATCGCTCTTTGTACAATAACCAACAGGAAATAATGATGCATCCGCTGATCAACATTGCGACCAAAGCGGCTCGCAAAGCCGGCCAAATGATTTATCGTGCCATGGATAACATGGACTCGGTAAAAGTATCTGAGAAAGGCCATAATGACTTTGTGTCAAATATCGACAAACGTGCAGAAATGATGATCATTGAGACGATTCATGAGGCCTACCCCGATCATGCCATTCTGGCAGAAGAATCTGGTGCTCATGAGGGCTCTGATACTGTTTGGATTATTGACCCACTCGATGGTACAAAAAACTTTCTGTACGGCATTCCGCAATTTGCCGTCTCAATCGCCATCAAAGAAAACAACCGTCTGCAACACGGATTAGTGTTTGATCCTGTCAAAAACGAATTATTTACCGCCAGTCGAGGCTCTGGTGCCATGCTTAATGGCAATCGCATTCGCGTTAATCAAACCAAGCACCTGAGCTCAAGTTTACTTGGAACCGGATTTCCCTATCGGGCTAATGATGACCTAGAAATGTATATGGCTATCTTTACCGATTTCATGAAACAGTGTCGCGATATCCGTCGTCCCGGCGCCGCATCGCTAGATCTGGCCTATGTTGCTGCCGGACGCTATGACGGCTTTTATGAATTTGGTCTGAGTGCCTGGGATATCGCTGCCGGTGCTTTGATTATTGAAGAAGCCGGTGGTATTGTTGATGATGTCACAGGTAAGCAGGCTTATCTAGAGACCGGCAATGTCATTGCCGCACCGCCAAAGTTATTCCAAGAAATGATTCGTACGATTAAACCGCATTTGAAATAAGAGAGAAACAGATGTCTTTCGTTGCAGAGCAAGCCATTATTGAGGTTGCGTTTGAAGATCGCGCCCAATTTAACGCCAATAATATTCCCCAAGACATAGCCGATGCTATCAACACGACGATCCAAGCATTAGATCAAGGACATATTCGTGTCGCTGAAAAAATTGCTGGTGACTGGGTTGTTAATGAGTGGATTAAGAAGGCCGTGCTGTTGTCTTTTGTAAGTCGTGATAATAGCGTGGTTGAGGGTGCTGAGCAAAAGTACTATGACAAGGTACCGATGAAGTACGCAGACTATACGCTAGAGGATTTTCAGCGTGATGGCGCACGTGTTGTACCTCCTGCTGCCGTTCGACAAGGCTGTTACATCGCCAATGGTGTGGTGCTCATGCCGAGTTACGTCAATATTGGTGCTTATGTTGATAGCGGCACGATGGTCGATACCTGGGCTACTGTGGGCTCGTGCGCCCAAATAGGAAAGAATGTTCACCTCTCAGGAGGTGTAGGGATCGGCGGTGTACTCGAGCCATTGCAGGCCTCGCCAACCATTATCGAGGACAACTGCTTCATTGGTGCCCGCTCAGAGATAGTCGAGGGTGTCATCGTCGAAGAAGGTGCTGTGATATCCATGGGAGTATACATTGGCCAAAGCACCCGTATATATGATCGTGAAACCGGTGAAATCAGCTATGGGCGTGTTCCAGCTGGTGCTGTAGTGGTTTCAGGTAATCTACCTTCAAAAGATGGTAGCTATTCACTTTACTGTGCGGTGATCGTCAAGCGTGTGGATGAGAAAACACGCTCGAAAGTGGGTATCAATCAACTGCTCAGAAATCTGGACTGAGCAGTTAATCAATTATCTAGATAAGTTACCTTAGCGCAATTAGACCAGAGGTTCCTGATCGGCACCCTCTTTCTCGATCTCTGGTGGCATCAAATCTTCTTTTGACACACCTAAGATCAGCGCTATTGGACTGGCGATGTAGAGTGACGAGTATGTACCAATCAATACACCAATCAGTAACGCCGTGGCGAAGCCATGGATTAGTTCTCCCCCCTTGAGGAATAACGTCACCAGCACAATGATGGTCGTTAATGAGGTGATCAAGGTACGTGAAATCGTCTGATTGATAGAGCGATTAATCACATCATAAGGCGTGCCTTTACGCATCTTTAAAAAGTTCTCACGGATTCGGTCAAAGATAACGATGGTATCGTTCAATGAGTAACCAATGACTGCCAGAACCGCTGCCAGAACCGTCAAGTCAAACTCCAGGCCGAGTAGTGAGAATATGCCTAGTGTGATTGTGACATCGTGGGCAAGGGCTGCCACCGAGCCTATGGAGAACTTCCACTCAAAACGAATGGCGACATAAATCATAATACAGATCAGAGCTACTAGCATCGCCAGACCGCCCTGCTCTGTTAACTCTTGTCCCACGCTTGGGCCAACATACTCATTACGTCTTTTAACCACAGACTCGTCTGCGGCACGCAGTGTGTCGACAACATTATTGCCAATCACTTCGTTTTTAACCCCGGCAATCGGCGCGATGCGAACAATCACCTCACGGCTTGAACCGAAGTACTGAACCACAGCACCATCAAAGCCGGCATCGGTTAATTGCCCACGAATAGCCTCCAGATCGGCATCTTGTGAATAACCTACCTCAACCAGTGTACCGCCGGTAAAGTCCAGACCGAGGTTAAGGAACCTGGTTGATAGTGAATACACAGATATCAGCATTAACACCGTGGATAGCACGAGCATGATTTTTCTGAGTTTCAGAAAATCTAAATTCAGAGGCCCATTTAAAATATTCAACATTTCAATGTACTCCTAAATTGCGATTTTCTTGAGGCGTTTACCGCCGTAGATTAAATTAACCAATGCTCGCGAACCAACAATCGCGGTAAACATGGAGGTCAGAATACCGATTGACAGCGTGACTGCGAAACCCTTAATGGGACCAGTACCGACAGAGAATAAGATGACAGCGGCAACCAGAGTGGTTATGTTGGCATCGGCAATGGTAGACAATGCTTTGTCATAACCATTGTGAATAGCCTGCTGAATCGAGGTGCCACTGCGGATCTCTTCTCTGATCCGTTCAAAGATCAAGACATTCGCATCGACCGCCATACCGACCGTTAATACAATTCCGGCCATGCCCGGCAGAGTCAGAGTTGCACCGGGTATCAGCGACATTACCGCGATAATTAACACCAGATTTGATACCAGTGCGATATTCGCAACCAGACCAAACATGCGGTAGTAGACCAGCATAAATGCCAGCACAATCGCCAGACCAATTTGAATCGATAACATACCCAGAGCGATGTTCTCTTTTCCAAGACTAGGTCCAATGGTGCGCTCTTCAACAATTTGAATAGGTGCGGTCAGTGCACCTGCACGAAGTAATATCGCCAGTTCCTGTGCTTCACGAGGCGAGTCGATACCCGTGATGCGGAAACGATTGCCGAGCGTGGTCTGAATCGTGGCCACGTTGATCACTGTTTCTTCTTTACGCGGTGGCTGAGCAATGAGCTTGCCATCTTCTTCGATGTAGTCGGTTTTGTACTCGATGAACACTGTTGCCATCGGCTTCTTGATATTGCGACGTGAGGTGCTGGCCATCATGTCACCACCCTTGCCGTCGAGTACAATATTCACCTGTGGCATGCCATTTTCATCCATGCCTGAATTGGCATTTACGATATGGTCTCCGGTAACGATGACATCACGGTACAACAACTGAGGTGTACCATCCTTCTCGTACAGAATTTCAGAATCCCGTGGCACTCGACCTCGCAGCGCATCGCGAACATCGCGATTACCGTTCACCAGACGAAACTCCAGAGATGCCGTTGCAGACAAGATTTTCTTTGCTTGTGCAGAATCCTGAACACCCGGAAGCTGTACCACGATCCGCTCGGGTCCCTGGCGTTGAATCAATGGCTCTGCCACACCAATCTGGTTGACACGATTCCTGAGCGTAGTGATGTTCTGTCGAACCGCCTCATCACGCACCAGACGTAGTTGCTCATCACTGAAATAGGCTCGGAAGTTAAATGTATCTGCGGCATCTACTGTGGTAAAGGTCAGCTCTTGGTACTTTGTTCGCAACAAATCAAATGCTTCATCCCGCGCATCTTCGTCACGAAAACGCACCGTAACACCGCCATTAGCATCACGGCTCAGTGGTCGGACGTAACGCAACTTCGCTTCACGGAGTTCGTCTTTAAACTCTGAAGCAAAGGTATTCTCACGCTTCTCGATAGCGGTGTTCATGTCCACTTCCATCAAGAAATGAATACCACCACGTAGATCAAGACCAAGTTTCATTGGGTCTGCACCCAGGTCACGTAACCAATCAGGTGCAGCCGGTGCTAAGTTCATCGCAACTGTGTAGGCATCGTTACCGTAGGCATCTCGCACCGCGCGGTCAACACTGTAATGTGCTGATAACTGGCTATCGGTATCAGGGAAACGGACGACAATCCGCTCATCGGTCCGTTCGATTGATTTGTAACTAATTTCTGATTGGTCTAGTACAGTCACAACTGCACTTTCGAGTTCACCACCGATTAACGCATCGCGCTGTGGTGATATCTGCAGTGAGGGATCTTCACCATACAGATTCGGTAAGGCGTATAAAATGCCCAGCGCCAAAACCAACACCACCATGATGTACTTCCACGTGGGATAGGTGTTGATCGGCCTTGCATTCGCAAAAGGTTGAGAAAGCATATATTTTTCCGCTGTTTATTTAGCTTTGAGTGAGCCTTTAGGTAATACTGAGGCCACGGCATTGCGCTGAATAGATACCTCAACATTTTCGGCAACTTTAAGTTTGATGAATGTTTCATCAACTTCAGTGATTTTGCCTGCCAGACCACCGCTTGAAATGACTTCATCACCCTTTTGAAGCGCTTCAACCATCGATTTATGCTCTTTGGCACGCTTTGATTGTGGACGAATTAACATGAAGTAGAAAATCAAGCCGAAGATTATCAGCATAATGATGCTGGACATTGGAGATGCTTGCTGACCGGCTTCAGCTGCATATACAGTAGATGAAAGAATATCCATGATGACCTCTGTGTGGCATTTTATGCCTGGTTATTATTAATCTCTGGGACTGGTAGACCCAAATCCCCATAAAAGGTTTCGACGAAGTCGGCTAATTTACCCGTTTCAATCGCTTGACGCAAACCACGCATGACTTCCTGGTAGTAATGCAAGTTATGTATCGTCGCTAGCCTCGATGCCAATATTTCCTGGCATTTAAATAAGTGATGCAAATAAGCGCGAGAATAATTCTTACAGCTATAGCAATCACAATGTTCACTTACTGGTGATGTATCGGTTTTATGGGGACTGTTTTTGATTCTTACAACGCCTGTCTTAGTAAATAAGTGCCCATTTCGCGCATTTCGGGTCGGCATGACACAATCAAACATATCTACGCCCCGACGAACCGCTTCAACAATATCCTCCGGCTTCCCTACTCCCATAAGATAGCGTGGTTTATCTTTCGGCATTTTAGGTGCCACATCAGCGACGATACGATTCATATCTTCTTTAGGTTCACCGACCGACAGACCACCGATCGCGTAACCATCAAAGTTCATATCAACCAAGGCATCGAGTGAAACCTGACGTAAGTCTTCAAACATGCCGCCTTGGATAATACCGAAGAGTGCCGAGGGATGATCACCATGGGCCTCTTTACAACGCTGTGCCCAACGCAGGCTTAATTGCATCGAATTGTCGGCTTCCTGATGCGTGGCTGGATATGGTGTGCATTCGTCAAAGATCATGATGATGTCAGATCCAAGCTCATGCTGTACTTGAATTGAGCGTTCAGGATCGATGAAAATTTTACTGCCATCAATGGGCGAGCGAAATTCAACACCCTGCTCTGAAATTTTACGCATGGCACCCAGACTGAATACCTGAAAACCACCAGAATCGGTCAAAATGGGGCCTGACCAGTGCATAAAGTCATGTAGGTCTCCGTGCTGCATAATGACATCGGTTCCGGGACGCAACATAAGATGAAACGTG
>CAXRAF010000095.1:0-5759 GCA_964228485.1 Alteromonadales bacterium
CTAAAATCAAGCTCTCCAAAGAGCAGGAGCAGTGGCAACGTCAGTTTATGCCAGCCGGAGCGATTGTAGCTGCCACCACGGATCAAAAACACTGGCTGACATTCGGCTTATCTGACGTTGAGCCGGTCATGGTTTCTAATATTCCTATCCTCATGTCTGGACGGGGTTCGGAAGCACCAGTCAGACTCGGACAGTGGCGACCAACCTTAGATCGCGAAAAGACAATGAAGCAATATAACTGGTTCCATGGGCCTGAGGGTTATGAGATGAACCTTCGCATGAGTGGATTAGTGTGGCCAGAAGCTGGTCAGCTGTTAGCCAACGCGGCTTTCCTCACGCGCGAACGAAAAGGACGCGGACAGATTATATTATTCGCGGAGCAGCCCATTTTCCGTGGCTCAACCAAGGTCTCGAATCGCATGTTATTAAATGCGCTAGTCTATGGTCCGGGTTTGGGTGCCTCAGCGGTGGTTAATCCATAACCTTTCGCAGATGATCAAGGCGTCCATACGGGCGCCTTTTTTATGTCATAAATTAGCCTGTCTAGGCGTCGTAGGTAGTTGAGGTGGTATCTCCACCTGTACCGGTCCAATTGGTGTGAAAGAACTGCCCTCGTGGTTTATCGATACGCTCGTATGTGTGCGCACCAAAGTAGTCTCGCTGCGCTTGCAGCAGATTGGCTGGTAGGCGCGCAGTTGTATAGCCATCGAGAAAACTTAGTGCGGTACAGGTACAGGGCATAGGCAGACCCGATGTCATCGATTTAGCGGCAATTTTGCGCAGTGATGGCAGACAATTATCAAGGATATTTTTGAAGTACTGATCAGAGCCTAGGAATGCGCAGTCTGGATCGGCTTGAAAAGCATCGTAGATATTGCCCAGAAAAGCCGAGCGTATAATACAGCCGCCGCGCCACATCAGTGCCACATTGCCATAATTTAAATCCCAGCCAAAATTTTCCGATGCCTCACGCATTAGCATAAAGCCCTGAGCGTAAGAAATAATCTTCGCAGCGAGTAATGCCTCTTTGAGGGCTGCAATCCAGGCAGTTTTATCCTCTGTGATTGGTTCGATAGAGGGCGCAAATAATTGATTTGCCTCGACGCGCTGCTGTTTCAAAGCAGACAGGGTTCTGACAAAGACCGATTGTGAAATCAGTGTCAGGGGTATGCCGAAGTCGAGTGCATTAATGGCGGTCCACTTGCCGGTGCCTTTTTGCCCAGCGGTATCCAGAATGACGTCGATTACCGCCTCACCATTATCATCTTTGAAGCCAAGGATGTCGCGGGTAATTTCAATCAAGTAGCTATCAAGCTCGGTGTTGTTCCAATCGGCAAAAACTTCATGCATGTCGTCATTGCTCAGTTGCAGGACATCTTTCATGAAGTGGTAGGCTTCGGTGATGAGTTGCATGTCACCATACTCGATACCGTTATGGACCATCTTGACGAAATGCCCAGAGCCGTCGTTGCCGACCCAATCACAACAAGGCTCGTTACGATCGGTTTTTGCTGAAATTGCCTGAAAAATTGGCTTCACATGTGGCCAGGCTGCAGCCGAGCCACCGGGCATGATCGATGGTCCAAAGCGAGCACCTTCTTCACCACCGGATACACCGGCACCGACAAAATGAATACCTTTCTCGGCCAGCATTTTTACCCGTCGATTGGTGTCTGGATAGTAGCTGTTGCCGCCATCGATGATGATGTCACCTTCGGCAAGGTGTGGGATCAGTTTTTCGATGAATATATCAACCACATCACCCGCTTTGACCATCAGCATGACTTTGCGCGGTGACTTTAACTTTTGACATAACTCGGCGATGGAATAGGCGCCCTCAATATTGGTACCTTTGGCAGCGCCGTTGAGAAAGTCATCTACTTTAGACGTGGTGCGATTATGCGCGATAACTTTGAAGCCGTGGTCATTCATATTCAGGATTAAATTTTGACCCATCACAGCCAGACCAATAACGCCGATATCACCTGTCATACGTTGTCTCCGTGGTTAATCTTGTCGTGTTGATTCAATCAGAATGAATAGGCGAATCATTATCTACAAGCAATTGAGGTTGGTTTTGTTATTTTGGCGCTTATTATGCCACAGACATGAAGAGGGATGAATAAGACAAAAAAAATCGAGTTACCATGAAAGAGGAGGAGTGGTAACTCGATTCATATTGCCGAATTGCTTCGGCTTTACCTGTCTAACAGAGGTTGAAGAGACTGACTACGTTCATTCAACGAGTTTAATCTAACAAACCTGAGAGCACATACTATTGATGTGGATCAATAGAATCACTATTAGGTTGGTTTTCACCAATGAGGACAATCGATGAACTGTTATGTGGATGGTTCTTCGATTGCTGGCTCAGACTGCTGCCGCTGCCCAAAAATACGGATCAACACGCGAAAGGGACGCTGCACTTGGATCTGAATCTGTTCAAGAGCCAATGGATCATCGATTTTTATCAGGTCTATTTGAATCGGGCTCTCATCGGCGTCCAGCTGGATAAAGCTATACATATAAACCAGCAAAATGATGATCTTAAATAGCTTGCTGTGCCTGATATTTCCGTGAGTGGCATTCATGATGGTTCGAGTTAGTATATAGTGTTGTAGTTAAGTATAACACTATATATGCTGGTGTCAATCATTCTGTTTTATCTAGTTAGTTGCGGATGGCAATGGATGACAGCGCATTGTGAAACACATACACTAGCCATGTAACAAATAGCGGTACCTAAGTATTACCAAAACTAACAATGTCGAAGAATAAGAACATTACATGTGATGTTGCCATTATCGGTGCAGGACACAATGGTCTGGTTTGCGCCTACTATCTGGCACGAGCCGGCTTAAATGTGCGCATGTACGAGTCACGTGACGTGGTAGGCGGTGCGGCTGTCACTGAGGAATTCCACCCGGGCTATCGTAACTCTGTTGCCTCTTACACCGTGAGTCTGCTTAATCCGAAAGTAATCAGCGATATGCGACTGTATGATCGCGGATTAAGAGTCGTTGAGCGTGACGTCAATAATTTCTGGCCACACCCGGACGGCAACCTGCTGGCTTTTCTAACGGATTATGAGCAGTTAAAACAAGAATTTGCGTTATTCTCAGAGCATGATGCTGAGGCGTTGGACCGCTATTTCGATGATATTACATTCGTTGCCGATTTAATTCGTGATGAGTTACTCACTGCACCCGTTAATTACGGTGGTGGGGTACGCGACTGGTTAAAGGCACTGCAATTAGGTCGTCGAGCGAAAAAGATGGATCGCCGTCAAACCCAGCTGTTGCTGGATATCTTTACTCAGTCCGTAGCTGACTTTCTGGCGGGTTATTTTGAGCACGACGCGATCAAGGCGGCATTTGCCTTTGACGGGGTGGTGGGTAATTATGCCAGCCCTTATTCAGCAGGTTCGGCCTATGTGTTGTTACACCATGCGTTTGGCGAAGTGAATGGTAAGAAGGGTGTCTGGGGTCATGCCATCGGTGGCATGGGATCCATCACACAAGCCATGCGCAAAGCCTGTGAAGAGCATGGAGTGGAGATCGTTACCGGGGCAGCGGTGGCGTCCATTGTTACTCATGAGGGTGGTACTCAGGGGATCACACTGACTGATGGTCAAACCATTCAGGCTGAGCGAGTCGTTGCGAACACCAATCCCTGGCTGGTTTATAACAAATTCCTTGCACCTGATGCAGTGCCCGAAGACATTCGTGTACGTATGAAACGCTATCGCAATGGTTCTGGCACATTCAGGATGAACGTTGCACTGACCGGATTGCCGCAGTTCACTTGCCTCAATCAAAGCCGTACTTCAGAGCAACACCTGACCGGAGGCATCGTCATTGCCCCGTCATTGAAATATATGGATCAGGCCTATCTTGATGCCAGACAATCCGGATGGTCGTCACAACCGATTATTGAGATGTTAATTCCTTCGACACTGGATCCGACCTTAGCGCCAGAGGGCCATCATGTGGCGAGCTTATTCTGCCAACAATTTTCACCGGATACCGATTGGGATACCCATCGCGATGCCGCCGTTGAAGCAATTCTGAATGCCGTTGAGCAGTATGCACCCGGATTTCGGGATTTGATTGTCGGACAACAAATCTTAAGTCCACAGGACTTACAGTCCACTTTTGGTTTAGTGCGGGGAGATATCATGCATGGTCATTTGAGCCTCGACCAGATGTATTCCGCCAGACCAGTCTTAGGTTATGGTGATTATCGAACGCCGGTGAAAAATCTGTATCTCTGTGGTTCAGGAACCCATCCGGGAGGAGGCGTGACTGGAGTGCCAGGTCATAATGCGGCACATGAGATACTCAAAGATCGAAAGCGATGGTAAGGATTGTACCCAAGCCGGTCGAGAATTAATCGAGTTCCTGTTTCATCTTTTCAAGCCGAACCAACTCGGCACGCTTTTTACGTTGATAGTAACGTGCGCCGATAATCATACCGACCATGAGAGCAAATTCGAACAGGGCACCAAATACAAAAATATTAAACGGCCAATCAACTTCATCAAATTTCACATAGCCACGCCACATTACTACGGCAATGATGAAAGGAAAGGCAGTGTAGGCCGCGATGATGTTAACCTGAGCGAGCTTCATACCGGCAACAGCCCGGCCATGGGCTAAATCCAAATACGCTTTGGTATCATTACCATTGGCTTCCCACAAGCCGCGACGAACCCATACCGAGTAAAATGCAACGGGTATGATGATGACCATAACACCAGCGAATATGATGGCCTGATGCAGGTTGATATCGGTGGTCAGCAGATAGCCAAACACAATTAATGCAATAAGTGTGGTAACCACGTCCAACCACATAAATAAGCGCATCTTGCCGGCACGTTTACGAGTGTTTTCTTGTAACGTCTTGATATCAATTTGGGACTGCGAGTCATCGAGCTTAGCCACTTCACAGGCCTGCCAGTCCTCAATTAGGTTATTCCATTGCGATTGCTCAGCCATGGTGTTTCTCCAACTGCTCTTGCAGTGCTTTCTTGGCCCGATTCAGTCTGACACCGACATTCGATTCAGACAGACCGGTTACTTCTGATAATTCCTGATAACTTAACCCTTCAAGAGACAAAGCCAACAGTTGTCGTTGCAATACTGGCAGGGTGTGCATTGCACGGAAAACCAGTTGCATTTTCTGACTGTTGATTGCGCTCATCTCAGGGCAAGCACTATCGCTAGGTAGCGGATTATCCATTGACTCATGGTGTGGCACTCGCGCATGTCGACTGACATGGTTGATGGCCTGATTATGAGCCACTTTAAACACAAAGGTGTGGAGGCTGCTGTCACCCCGAAAGTTTGCCAATGACTTCCAAATCGCCAGCAAGATCTCCTGGTGAAGTTCTTGCTGTAGATGTGGATCGAGTTCATAGGTCGCAACAATACGTGACAGCGATGCTTGATGATCACGTATTGCTGTTTCGAAAAGGGTTTCTTGGGATGTCATATCCGCAAGTGTAACAGCCTCAGTCAGCATAATCAGTACTAGCTTCCGTAAACAACCCGCTCGCTGCGTAACAACTTAGTTAACACCGTCAGGATGATGGCTGACACAACAACAGTTACGGCAGTGACCGATAAGAACTGCGTCAAGATCATCGCTTCACCACGCATAATGTTGGTGAGAATCTGCTGCTGACCAAGCACAGGTACCATAAACATCCACCCCTCGGCTTTCATCCCACCAATCATGGTTATGATGACCGGTGCCAT
>CAXRAF010000096.1:0-10393 GCA_964228485.1 Alteromonadales bacterium
TAAATCTTGGCAGGATTTTGCTAATGAAGCGCCCTTGTCGGATCAGGCGCGCAAAGACTTTATTCGCGTTCATACCTCGACCAAAGATTACCTTGAGGGTACGCCCACCGAAGAGAAGTTCAAACTGCTGAAAAAAACCGGCTACAGCCAGTTCCTGCGCGATTACTGTAAGGTTGATGAGCAGGTTATCAATATCTACCAGAACTGGGGCATGAGCTTTTGGTGTGTCGATATGGAAGAGGTACCCACCACTTCAGTGCAATATTATGACGGTGGTATCCCCGGAGTCGATCATACCCTGCCCCGCAAAGCAGGTCGTGGTGATGACCCCTATATTTTTCATTTCCCGGACGGCAATGCTTCAATTGCCCGCCTGTTAGTCAGGAAAATGATCCCGGCTGCCATGCCCGGCTCAACCATGGAAGATGTAGTGACAGCTAAGGCTAACTACAGTGCACTCGACCAAGCTGATAATTCGACCAACATCCGTTTAAATAGCACGGTGGTCGAGGTTAAGCATGCTGAGGACAAGACAGTTACAACAACCTATGTTCGTAACGGTAAGGCACACAAGGTTAGCTCCGATAAAGTGGTAATGGCTTGCTACAATGGCGCCATTCCCTATATCTGTCCTGATATCGATGAACAACAAAAGAAGCATCTGGCGTTTAATGTCAAAGTACCGTTGGTATACACCAAGGTGCTCATTAAGAACTGGCAAGCGTTCGCTAAATTAAAGACCAGTTTTGTTTATTACACAGGCGGCTTCTACAAGCAGGCCGAGCTAGCGTATCCGGTATCACTGGGTGATTTTAAACGCTCGCAAACACCTGATGAGCCGATGGTTGTGCATATGTGTCATGTGCCTTTATTCCGCGATATCAAGGGCCCCAAACAATGGCGCGAGGGTCGAAGGCAGGTGCTATCAACGCCGTTTTCTGTGTACGAGCACCATGTCAAAGAGCAACTCACACAAGCACTGGGTGAGGCAGGATTTGATGCAGAGAAAGATATTGTTGGCATTACCGTCAATCGCTGGCCACATGGCTACGCTTACAGTAATGATCTGCTGTGGGGTGAAGAATTTCCTGAGGGTGAAGCGCCCTGGGAGTTAGGGCGTAAGCCAGTGGGTAATATTCATATCGCCAACTCGGATGCCCAAGCAAGAGCCAGTACCAAAGCCGCAATTGCTCAAGCGCACCGAGCCGTAGTGAAAGAGATTTTTGCTGAGCAAAGCTAGCACCTCGCGCGAGCCCAAGTGATCGATTGTTACTTCAGGTGACGACCGCCATCCAGATGGATAACCCGACCGGTAATGTAATTGCTGTTTGTCAGCATGAGTATGGCATTCAGTGCCTCTTGAAAGCTACCCTCTGATTGCATCAATGATTTCGCTCTGGCCTTGTTCTTGTAGTCATCATCATCCCAATCGTTAAACGCCAGCAAAGCAGGTGCGATTGAATTTACTTTGATGCGCGGCGCAAAACGCTGAGCGAATGATAACGTCAAACTCTCCAGAGCCGCCTTGCTGGCCGCATATGCGACGTGCTTTTTACTGCCTTTGAAGGCAACATAGTCGGTTATATGAATAATATCCGCAGCGGAGCAAGCGGTATTCAGCACTGGCGCGAGAGCCATGTTTAGCTGATAAGGCACTTCGGCGTGAATGGTCATCATACGCTGAAATACGTCCGCATAATCAGTGTAATTTAGCTCGCCATTATCGCCAGACCAGTCGGATGCATTATGGATAACACAATCAATTTCAGCATAGCTTGTTAGCAACCAATTGATGAGTTGCTGAGTCTGCTTAGGATCATAAAAGTCGAGCTGATACAGATCAGCGCCGCGCTTTTTAAGTTCTGTGATAGCATCACGCTCGGTGCGAAATGTACCGACCACTGTATCACCCTGAGAGAGATAGTAGTCGGCCAAATAAAATCCCAGACGTTGACTAACGCCTGTGATAAAGATAGTGCTCATTTAGGCTAAGAATTCCTGCCGCGTTGTCGCGTTAGTTTTAAAGCAACCACCCAGTGCTGTCGTCGAAGTATTTGAGTTCACATCCATAACACCTCGCGATTTAACACAGTAATGTGTTGCATCAATCGAAACGGCTACATTATCAGTATTCAGTAAGGTCTGTAAAGCCACTAACACCTGCTGTGTGAGCCGCTCCTGAACCTGTGGCCTGCGAGCAAAAAAGCGCACAATTCGGTTGATCTTAGACAAGCCAATGATTGTGTCATTGGGAATGTATGCTACTCGGGCATAGCCATCAATAGTGACAAAATGGTGCTCACAAGTACTGGTGAGGCTAATATTATCCACTCTAACCATCTCGTCAACGTTCATCTTGTTTTCAATCGCTGTGACCTTGGGGAATTGGCTGTAATCCAAGCCTGAAAATATCTCACTCACATACATCTTCGCAATCCGATGCGGTGTCTCACACAGACTGTCATCGGTGAGATCCAATCCGAGTGTTTCAACGATATCGGTGAAGCTGGCTTTGATTTTGTCGTACTTTTCCTGATCACTGAGTTTGGTGTCAATCATTGGTGTTTCTAAGCCATGTTTGATCAAGGCGTTGCGCACCATGAGGGCTTCCTTACTGGTGCTGGTCTGACCGGAAGCTGCCAGATTAAGTGCTACAGCTTGTGGTGTCATGAGATGTTCTCCTTATGATGCATACGATTGAAATCCAGAGATAAAGACACAGAGTCGGCAAATCTCAGGGCATGCGGTTTATCGATTTTAACTTTGGCATAGGTAACTGACTCGTGCTCTGAACAAATACTCAGAACATCCGCAACCAATTTTTCCAGCAGCAAAAAGCGACCAGATTCAACGTGTTTAATAATGGCTTTTGTGATGGTTTTGTAGTTCAGAGCATCCTCTACCACATCATCTAGGCAACCATTGTTCATCGGATAGTGAATCTCAGCATTGATGACAATGTCTTGTTGTTTAGTACGCTCTTCTTCGTTAAAACCAATAAAGGTGCGTAACCTTAAATTAGTGATCTCTATGATCGCATTCATACGCATTTGCGAAGCCGTATTATGGGCGATGTTGTTTTCGTTGATCGATATGACCGGGTTAGTCATGACATTACCTATTGTCTTTCATTTATTGTTTAACTGGTTCTATTTTTACGTACTATGGCAATGGTCGGATTCTCAAGCATGCTTGAGATTCAATAGGTTATGGTTACTTCGGTCGGTTTAAATAGTGATCTTAAAAGCCTGTGAGAGGAAAGTCTTTCCCGCGTTGCAACCAATTAGACTCTGGATAGTGCGTGTTGCCATCAATCAAATGTAGGGCATACGCGTGACGTGATTTAGCGCTGGTATTAGGGCCAGATAGGTGAGGAAATTGACCATGTAGTACAACACAGGCACCCGCCTTGACCTCGAGAGGCTGCTTTAAATGCTCTGGCCAGGGTGCATCATTAAGCACCTGATAATCTGTTTTATGCTCTGCCACACGTGATAGTCGACTGCGCGGTTCAGCTTCATTGTGAAGTCCGGGTATACCCCACAGACAGCCATTTTCCAGGGTCGCATCCTCGAGAGCAAACCACAGGCCAATACAACTTTGTGGCTCCGTCCATAAATAAGGAGAGTCTTGGTGACAGAGCACCTCGCCACCTATTTCTGGCTGCTTAAAAATGTACATACTCTGCAACAACAGTGGGCTGGCCATGCCTAATGCCGTGACTAGCTGTTGGAATTTTTGCTGATGTGAAAATTCGCTAAATACCGGGTCCAGATCATGCAGTGCATGACCAACCTTGTTTAAACACTGCTCTTTAGCAACGGTTAAATGACCCTGTTGATCAAAGGCGTCCTTTTCAAAGAAGTAGCGAATCTCGCCACCGGACTCTAAAAAGTATCGATCATCCTTTTGCTCGTTAGTCACCGCAGAGAACACCGATCGATGTTCATTAACATCAAAATCATCTACCAGTTGCGCCATACGATTCATCAGCGCCTGACACTCTTGCTGAGTAATGGCATCTTCTATCACCAATACGCCATCCCGGTTGAATGACTCAACCATGGATAGCGTCATCACAAAAGGCGTATCAGCCTGGTAGTAAGGAATAGTCACGAGGCAAATAAACCATCGATTAGATTAGTCCAGCCTTCTGTACCGGCCACGGTCATTAGAAATATCGGACGAGCGATGATGTAGACCAATCCTACCCAACTGAGCCAATGAATTTTCTGATAGGTCTTTCGGTCATGGAGGATCACCATACCAATTAACATCAGGTGTAATATCAAACCCAGCGGTGGGAAGCCAAGCACAATCCCTAAGCGCGTTAATGCGGGATCCATAATGACCACACTGAGCACTATCATGCCATGTTTGTGTGTTAGCGGAGTGTGTCTATTCAGAAAAGCAATCGCGTAAAACAGTATGATTGCAACAATATCAAGCATTGGCAGGGCCATGAACTGCTGGATTTGCATATCTGGTATTGGGCTAATACCGCGGTCATACGATACGCCAGACATCATAAATGCTGTGGTAACCATCATGGGTATTATCACCAGACTACTCAGACCCAACATTTTGTGTAGTAAGCGATTTGAGTTAGCGATAAGTCTGGTCTGCACTACCAGCAATATGAACCATAATAGGTATGTAATCCCATGGATGTGAAACAGCCAGGGCATATCAGATGGTGACAACCCAAGTGCGAAGCTATTAGCAGCAAAACCCAGGATCACTAATCCCAGTAATAGCAGGCTCATGTTGATGAAAAAACGACTCTGAATTTTTACTTCTGACATAACGTAACCCCCTAAGTTAGTAGGACTTTTGTTTATTATTATTCTTAATCCTTACTCTGAGTGTGTTATTTACTGGCGCCGTTGTCAAATTGTAACGGCCAGTTTCAGGCTTTTGCAGTGACGCTAGAGTTCTTTTATGATGCCGCTTTACCTTAATTGAACCCGTTATCATGTTCAGATTATTCAGTTTATTAGTTACCTTTTTTGCAGTTTCATGTATTGCTAGCCATTCACTCGGGGCGAAGGAGCTAGAGCCGCTCAGTGAAGGAACACTGCCAGTGGCATCGACCAACTTCATGCTTGCGGAAAAATATCATTCTATGGCGGGTGAAGAGTTGGAAAAATACCTCATCGGAGAATCGACCTGGTATGGCAAGGATCGCTATATTACTGACTTGATGATGTATCCTGATGCGACTTGGACGGTGCCCGTGAAAGTTCCCGACAATAGCGAATTATATGGTTCTCTCAGTGGAGAGATACTGCCAACGATGGCATTTGTGACCTACCCGACCGTTGCAATGGCGTCACCACGAAAGTATGACTTTCCATATCATGGCTCCGCGTATGGCAGTTTTGAACATATGCTAATGCCTGGTGAAAAACCCAAGTTTGCCAACACAGAGAAGAAATATCCGTTAATTGTTTTAGCTCACGGTAGTTCCGCCCATGGGGTATATGACATTGCTCACGCCAATCAATTAGCACGGCACGGCTACATTGTCGCTGTGGTGATGTATGGTGATAATCGAAGTGCTAGTCTAATGGGAGGGAATTATTCGCTGCAATTTCTACGCTCTTTAATTACTAAAGCAGTCGTTGACTCGCTGGTTTCTAGCGAACAATTCGGTCCCTACATTGATGCTGATAATATTGGGATCAGTGGCCATAGCTTCGGTGGCTTTACCGCACTGACCAGTGCTGGAGCCAAGGCTAACGGGCATCCTGAGTCTGTTGTTGACCCGCGTACCAAAGCCATTGTACTGGCCGCACCTTGGGTCGGCCGAAACGATCAGGAGCAACGTTATTATGTCTTTGGTGAGCAGAATGAGACACTTAAAAATGTCAGCGCACCAACCATCAGTTTTGTTGCAAGTAAGGATACCGTTACTACTCCAGAATCGATTTACCCTGCGATGCAGTTACTAAGCGGTCCAACCTATGTCATTGAATTGGTAGATCAGCCACACATTTTTGAAGATGGCTCTTGGCGTGATCGCAATAACTGGGAGGTGATCTTTTTTAATGCCTACCTCAAAAATGATGCAACTGCATTGGCGATGCTAAAAGAAGGTCGCTCGATAGCCGGTGGCAATGTCGATCGGCAGTTAATGGACTACCAAAGCCTACCCGAGTAAACTAACAACGCTTAAATAATAACAACACGGGGCACACTGATGTCTAAGACCTATGGTTCTTATCTGAAAGTGGATGAACTGCTGGAACTGCAGCAGCTGGAATCTAATCCTAAAGAGCATGATGAGATGTTATTTATTATCATCCATCAAACCTATGAGCTGTGGTTTAAGCAAATTCTGCACGAATCCGGCAAGTTACGAGATAATCTAAATCAGGGTGAAACCTGGGCCGCCGCTAAAACGCTTCGACGCATCCTGACCATCATGAAAACACTGGTTGGACAGGTGGATATCCTAGAAACCATGACGCCAGTCGAGTTCATCAGCTTTCGTAAATTTCTTGATGACTCTAGTGGTTTTCAAAGCTGGCAGTTTCGTGAGGTCGAAATACTCTGTGGCTATCGAGCCCCTCAGGCTATTGCTGTACAAAAAACCGTACCTCATCGTTATGCCCAACTCGAGAAGCGAATGACTGAGCAAACATACTGGGAGTGCTTCATAAAGTATCTACAGACGCGCGGTCATGATCTAGAAACCCCCATCATGCAGAATGAGTCAGGTATGATCTATGAACCAAATCCGAGCAATCAGGCCAAGTTGACTGAGATTGTACGGTCAGATAATGAAGCGAGTCTCATTGCTGAATTAATGCTGGACTTGGACGTAGGACTTCAGGAATGGCGTTATCGGCATGTAAAGATGGTCGAGAGAACCATTGGCGGCAAAGCCGGCACAGGCGGATCGCCGGGTGCTAAATATCTTCATAAAACATTGCATCAAGCTATCTTTCCTGATCTATGGGCGGTTAGGAACCAACTCTAATGACGCACCCATTTGATGAGATTGCCCATCGTTTAGCGCCGCATTATCAGCGCTTTGATGTTGCCAACCGTTTACTGTTCACTGGCCACTCGCATCAGGCTTGGCCAGACGTTGCCGAGACAGGTTTATTAGACTGCTTTGCCAATGCAGCTCGTGATGTCGATGAAAAATGGGCAGAGGCATTTGCCAAAGTTGAGAAACTCAGAGCATATCTCAGAGACTGGTATTCCGATCCCGACGGCTATTATTGTCTGGCTGAAAATACCCATATTCTGTTAGTCAGTTGGTTGTCATCTCTGGACTTACATAACAAGCCAAAGATCATCACCACATCTGGCGAATTTCACTCAATGTATCGGCAACTTCGGCGCATGGAGGAAGAAGGTCTGGAGTTGGTTATGCTGGAACCAGATCAAAACGATGATTTTATTCAACGACTGAAATCAGAGTTGGATCAGCGCACATCTGCCGTCATGCTATCGCGGGTATTTTTTGAGACAGCCCTGCTGAATCCACACTTATCTGAAATAGCTAAGCTGACTCGTGAGCGAGGTATCCCTCTCCTAATTGATGATTATCACGGTACCAATGTGGTGCCATTGTCATTACCGGATGAGGATTTAGCAGATTGCTTTTTAGTCACCGGTGGCTACAAATACCTGCAATGGGGCGAAGGTAATTGTTTTCTGCGCTTCCCGAGAGACTGTAGCCTGCGTCCAGCTGTGACAGGCTGGTATGCTTCCTTTGATACACTCTCAGAACCACGCGGGGAGCAACTGACACAATATGATCAGGGTGACCAACGCTTTGCGACAGCTACTTACGATCCAGCATCGCAATTTCGCGCTGCACGCGTGGTTGACTTCTTTCATGAGCAGGGACTATCTGCAGAGGCTCTGAGATCGCAGTATCTCGCACAACTGGAATACTTTCGAGCACAATTCTTGGCTGCAGACTTGGATCCCTCAAGCATCACTCCGGTGCACGCACAAACACTGGCAAATAATGGCGGATTCTTATCCTTCAAATCAGCACATACAGATAGGGTGCATCAGAATCTAAAGACGCAGGGGGTATTGACCGATTTCCGGGGTGACATACTGCGATTTGGTATGGCACCCTACATCACTTCTGCCCAGATTGATGCGGCAATAACAGCGCTTAAAACATCACTAATCTAGTTAAGATCAGAAAGTTCCCACGAGCGTTAGTTTGGCGTTCAAAGGAGCTCCAACCGATGCCTGATGTGTTGAGTGGGCATTAGGAAAGTACAACTCATCGGTCAGGTTCTCAACATGGAACTGCAAGCGCCAGTTCGCTGAAATATCATAGTATGCGGCCAGATCAAGTCGCGTATAACCCGGTAGTACGGCAGTATTGCTATTATTGATGTATGTATCACCTTGATAAATAGCACCGAATCCAAGGCCAAATGCATCTGTCACCGAATACGTGGTCCACAATGAGTATGTAGTTCCTGGAATTTCTCGTGGGGTGCGTCCGGTAGGTCCAGAGCGGTCAACAATTTCACCCTCAAGACTGCTGTAATTAGCGGTTAAATTCCAATCCTCTGTGACGTGACCAGAAATCTGCAGCTCGAATCCGGAAATTTCAGAGTCAATCACATCGAGCGTTGCCGGATCATTATCAGCAACCTGAGGAGAGCTTTGTTCATTATCAAATAATGCCGCAGTCAGTGTAATCCCATCCTCGGAATCCCACTTAATCCCGATTTCAGTATTGGTAAAGATGTTCGGATCAAGTTGATTATTGCTACCATTGATATTCGCATACTGCTCGCCACTTCGCGGTAGGAATGATTTACTGTAACTGGCATATATGGACATGTTCTCCATAGGTTTGAAAATCAAACCACCACGAGGTGAAATCTCTTCGTCAGTTCGGCTCCGTGTCTCCAACACCGCAGGGTCGGCATTGAAAACAGAGATGTCAAAACGATCAAATCGTGCACCGAAAATCACATCAAGACTGTCCGTCAACTGGATTTCATCTTGCACATAGGCAGAATACACACTGACACTGACGCGGGTATCATCATTCAGATCACTAAATGCAGCAGTGATTGCCTCACCGTTGGCATTAGTTCCAGATAAACCTCGGAAGTCGAGCGGTCGGTTCGCCAGAAATGACTCGCGGTCTGATTGCGTTGAGCTAAATACTGGATTGAAACGGTTTTGATTAGAACTGGTATCAACAATTTCTGCACCAAACATCAGTGTATGCTGAACTTCACCCATATTGAATTCACTGACAACATTACCAGACAGAATAAAATTGTCTCGTACTGTGTGATCAATGTAACCGTCGAGTTCAACCACATTAGTATCAAGAACATAATCTGAGGCATAGAAGTTGGCATAAACCTTGTCATATTCACCATAGAAGGCACTGAAATTACCCTTCATCTCTTCAGAGAAGTCATGCTGAAGCGTGGCCCTGAACACATTGGCGTCCAAGGTATGGTAATTGTTCTCAGGATCGGCAAACACGATGTCCTGAAGTGCTTCAACCGGATAACCATCGGGTCCGACAGGAATACCACGATCGATAAAACGCTCATGATTTACATATTCATAAGAAAGGTCGAGCATTGACGCATCATTTAATTGAAAACGCGCGCTTGGATTAAAACCATAACGCTCACCATCATAAAAATCGCGATGGTTTTCCAAAGTCTCCAGCATGGCATTAATACGATAGGCAGACGCAGAATCTTCAGAGAAATTTGTGTCGATCTCGGCACTGAAACCACCAAATGAGGTTACTGAACTCTTAACACCGGTCGCCTGATCAGAAAACATGGGTTTTTTGGTGACCCGATTTAGTACCCCACCAGTTCCGCCACGACCGAATAGTAAGGCATTGGGACCACGCAGAATCTCAACTTTATCGACGTTATATAGGGCACGGTAATACTGGACATCATCCCGATTACCATCGACAAAGAAGTCTGCTGTTGAACGAACACCGCGAAAGACCACGGCATCACGATGTCCCTCACCTTGTGAGGTATTAACGCCAGGTGTGTAGTCAATGATCTGACTGACCGCAGCAATGCCACGGGTTGTCATTTCTTCTGCAGACATTATGGACAGACTCTGTGGTACATCAATAACCGGTGTCGGCGTCTTGACTGAATTGATCTCGTTAACGGATAAGTATTGCCCAAGGATAGTAATTTTTTCATCCGATGCGCCGTCAGCATCCGGAATAAATTGCTCATCAGTCTCAGCGGCGACTGCATGACACAGAAGCATGGCGGTTGCCAGACTAGTAAGTTTAAATTTCACTTGCATTGTTCCCTAATCTTTTACAAAGCGGCCATCATTTAATTCACGAGCAATGACCTACCCTTAATGCGGAGCAGTCTAACAGGATTTAATGCAA
>CAXRAF010000097.1:0-10330 GCA_964228485.1 Alteromonadales bacterium
GGGATATTATATTGCCGCAGCAGGTCAACTGGCGGTCGTTGTGTTTCCTGAAGAAAATAAAATGCCGCAGGTAACAACACGGCTACTGTTCCTGATTGTGCCATAGCATGTATTGATGCCTCATCAAGATACTACAGGTGGTCAACCGAAAGTGCCCCATGTTGTGCCGCTAATAGGCTTCCTTGTTGGTTGGAGAGCTGCTCGGCGTGAAGTTTCAGGGGTATATTGTGTGCTTTAGCTATCTGAAACAGAGCGTCTATGTCATCACTACTGAACGCAATGTTTTCACAGAAGCCATCGATGGCATCCACTAAATTAGCGGCGATAGCTGCGGGCAGAATGTCACGACAAATATGTTCAATATAAGCCTTTCTTGCCTCAGATTTATCAGGATACTGCTCAGCAAATTCAGGGGGTAGGGTGTGTGCTGCCAACAGAGTTTTAGACACCTGTATCGGAAATTCCCGCCCTAATCGTTGGGCTACCCGTAACATTTTTAATTCCGACTCTAATGTTAAACCATAGCCTGATTTAATTTCTATGTGGGTAACACCTTGTGCCAACCAATGTTGTAGGCGCTCAGCTGCGGTTGCGAATAACGTCTCTTCAGAGGCTTCTCGCGTTGCCCTGACGGTTGACATGATACCTCCACCAGAGGCACTGATCTGAGCATATGATTCACCATTGAGTTGCCTGCGAAACTCATCCGAGCGATTACCACCATAGACTAGATGTGTGTGACAATCGATGAGTCCTGGGGTAATCCAGCCGGTATCAAAACTCAGTGTTTTTGTCGCATTACCAAGATAATCCTGTGGTAGGTCAATGTCATTACCCATCCAGATGATCTGTCCATCCTGGATGGCTATTGCCCCGTTGTTAATGACGGAATGTTCAGTTTGTGCGGTAAATATCTGACTATTTCTGATCAGAATATCGATGGGCTTCATGCTGATTATGACCTCTTGTTATGCTAGCCACAGTATCATTAAACCAATAAATAATCGATATTAGCGAGCGCATTTTGTTATGCTTCTCATACATCTCAATAAAGGTTAACGCATGACTTCATTTTATTGTGAAAAGGTATTTTTATCTTCTGGCTGGCAGACTCAAGTTCGCATAACTGTTGACCAGCATGGATTGATTTCCGCAATCGACTATCCTGTGAACGCGAATTCCAGTGATATCGTCATCAGCGATCCTGTTGTACCTACGCTACCCAACTGTCACTCACATGCTTTTCAACGGGCATTTGCCGGTTTGTCAGAGCGCAAAGGACATACAGAGGATAGTTTTTGGACATGGCGGCAATTGATGTATCAGTTCCTTACGCAACTATCTCCGGAAGATTGCCACATCATTGCCAAACAACTTTATGTCGAGATGCTCAAAGCCGGCTATAACGCGGTCGGTGAGTTTCATTATCTACATCATGGCGTTGATGGCTCTCATTACAACCATGTCACAGAGATGGCTGAGCAGGTCATTGCAGCAGCGACAGATGTCGGTATCAAAATGACCATGTTGCCAGTATTTTATCAATACGCAGGCTTTGGTCAGCAACCCGCGAGTGAATTACAGCAGCGCTTCATTATGAACTCCGACCAGTATGTGGAATATCACAGCAAACTGGCACAACTTCACAGGACGAATGCCGTCAATATTGGTGCTGCTCCGCATTCTCTGCGTGCTGCTGATGTGGCTGATATCGAGCAACTGAGCGCTGAATTGCAGCAATTGAGTCACTGGCATATTCACATTGCCGAGCAATTACCTGAAGTTGAGCAATGTCTTGCACATACTGGACTGCGCCCTGTTGAATATTTACATCAACATGTTGACGTCAATGAGCATTGGACCCTGATCCACGCAACGCACCTCAAGCATAACGAAGTTGAGCTGATCAGCCAATCGAATGCCGTAGTAGGTATCTGTCCCACCACTGAGGCAAGCTTAGGTGATGGCATTATTAACCAGGCAGTATTCGATGATTCTCATAAGATTTCATGGGCGATAGGCTCTGATAGCCATATCAGTGTCAGCAGCATAGAGGAGCTACGTTGGTTGGAATATACGCAACGTCTATTGAGTCATCACAGAGCGGTGATCACCAATGAGCAAAGCACCTCGAATGGTCAGGCGCTATGGCTGGCTGCAGTGACAGGCGGTGCGCGTGCGATTGGTCACGGTGGAACTATTCAACAGGGTAATCAAGCGGATTGGCTCACACTGGACAGGCATCATCCATCTCTGGTGTCCCTGCCGGAGAAATACCTCTTTGATGCTGTGATATTTTCCAATCGCGATAATTCAGCGATCAAAGATGTTTATATCAATGGCCAGCGCGTGATTGAGTCAGGACATCATGCCGATGAGCAACAGATTCATGCGCAATATCAGCAACTGATGCAGCGCTTGCTGAGCGATCTCTGAGAGATCTTTGAACAAGCATCATAGAACAGCGTTTATTACCTGAAGCGTTTTTATCTGAAGAGTAATTTCAGCAGTAGATCATGTAGTTTTCGGCCATAGGGCGGGCCGAAGAGTGGGGTCATGTTGACTCTTCCACGACTTAATACCGCCTTGGCATGGGAAAAAGCCCGGAAGCCTTCCTCAGCATGATAACAACCCATACCAGAGTCTCCAATACCGCCAAACGGTAGATCCTCAACACCGACCTGCATGGCTGCGTCATTGAAGCAGACACCGCCAGAATGGGTCTCATACAGCAATTGCCGCTGAACGTTTATGTCATGAGTAAAGGCATAGAGCGCGAGTGGCCGAGGCCCTGCATTAATCGTTGCTATTACCTCATCAAGCGAATCGAATAACACCACTGGTAACAGTGGTCCGAAAATTTCCTCCTGCATGACACGCATGTCAGGGGTACAGTCTGTCAGGACTGTAAGTGGCATCTGTCGGGCATGCTGAGTTGCTGCCTCAGTTAATGGATATATCTTGGCACCTTTATCTTCGGCATCAGAAACAATATCCTTCATGCGTTGCATGTGCGGATCATGGATGAGACTGGTAATGTCAGTCGCTTGTGACTGGTCTGGGAAATTGGCCTGATATTGCGCTGTGAGTGCCGCAATTAAGTCGGGAAATATCGAGCGATGACAATACAGGGTATCTGGTGCGACACAGGTTTGCCCGGAATTCAGTGTTTTCGACAGTAACACATCGCGTGCGAAGCGTTTGGCACTGAAATCAGGCAGTAAAATACAGGGAGACTTGCCGCCGAGCTCTAATGTTACTGGCACCAGATTCTCAGCCGCTGCACTCATCACAGCCTTGCCTACGTTGGTTGAGCCTGTGAACAGGATATGATCGAATTTGAGTTTAGAGAATGCCTGAGAAATCTCCAATTCACCTTCGACAATGGCCACCTCATCTTGCGCAAAACATGACTCAATTAACGCTGTCACCGCCTTGTTAGTGTGCGGCGTGAATTCTGACATCTTAATCATGGTTCTGTTACCAGCGGCGATGGCTGTCACCATAGGTCCGACCGATAAGAATACCGGATAGTTCCAGGGTGTAATTATGCCGATAATGCCCTTAGGCTGATAATGAACTTCAGCAGTCGCAGGGTAGGCCAATATACCCGAACTGCGCTGTTGTGGTTTCATCCATCGATTTAAGTGTTTGAGGGTATAGTTGATCTGGCTAACCACGGTCATTAAATCAACAATGGTGCTCTCGGTGGTATTACGACAACCGAAATCTTCATTGATTGCCTGTGCTAATTCATTTTGCTGTTCGATGAGGTAACGCTTGAGTGTGCGTAGTTTGTTTTTGCGAGATTCATAACTGCTATAGGGATGTTTGTCATACGCTATCCTCTGCGCATTAAAACAATCCTGCATTTCCGTAATTTCAGTAATAACTGGCATGATTTATCCTAACATGGCTCTAATATACGGAGTCAGACCAGCAAAGAAAAACTCCACAGCTATTAACATTACGATCAAACCCATTAAACGAATCATAACCTTTGTGCCGGTTTGACCAATCAACTTCAGTAACGTCTGACCAAAGGCCATTAATATCGAGGTCAACGCACAGATAATAAACATGCTGCCAACCAGAATCGATTGCTCCATAACAGTGGTTGATTCTTGCATATACAGAATCACGACTGTAATTGACCCCGGTCCGGTAATGACCGGTATACCTAATGGCGTAATGGCAATCTCAGAACCAAAAGACTGCTTTTGTTCTTGATTGCGAAGGGGGAGTGCTGTGCCCCGAAGCATTTCATAACCCATGACGAAGAACAGCACACCACCAACAATTCTGAGTCCATTGATGGAGATACCAAAGAAGTTGAAAATAGCTTGTCCTGAGTAGGCAAAGAACAACAGGGCGATAAATGCCGCAATACCTGCCTGATAGGCTACTTTTTTAGCTTCTGATTCTGACATGCCTTCAGTCAGATTGGTGTAAAACGGCACAGCGCCAATCGGATTAATTACCGTGAACAGTGAGGTAAAGTAGAGTAAAAATAGTTCTAACATTATTGTTATTCCACAGACCAGTTAATAGGACTCTGATTATGTGCGATCAATGCCTTATTTGCTAAAGAAAAATGATGACACCCCAAAAATCCCCTATGAGCTGATAACGGCGATGGATGGGGAGCACATAAAATCGTATGTTTCGTGGAATCAAGCATTGGTTTTTTTTTCTGAGCCGCAGCACCCCACAGCAGAAATACCACATGGGATCGATGCTCATTTATCTGTGCAATGACATGATCTGTGAATTGCTCCCAACCGATCCCCTGATGGCTATAGGCATTACCGGCCTCAACCGTCATAACGGTATTAAGCAGGAATACACCCTGTTTCGCCCATCCAGTCAGATCGCCATGAGAGGGAAGGGCTATCCCGACATCCTGTATTAACTCTTTGTAGATGTTAACCAATGATGGCGGAGGTTTGATGGGACGTTTCACAGAAAAGCACAGCCCATGTGCCTGATTAGGTCCGTGATACGGATCTTGTCCCAGGATCACAACCTTGATGTTATCAAAACTACAATAACGAAAGGCATTGAAAACATCACATGCAGGAGGATAAACAGTTACTCCTGCTTCTCGTCGTTGACGCACATGTTGTAAGGTTGATTGAAAGCTATCAGACTTCTTATATTCTGCGAGGTAAGTTGACCAATTCATCTCATAATCATACTTACAAATAGTTACATTCGCTACTTGAAAATAAACCCGCTTATCCATAAAATGACGTAACGTCAAAAATTGACTATAGGTTAAATAATATCCAATCGTCATTTTTTTGCGTAAAGCATACGTCACAAAAATATGAGTACTCAATGAGCGAATTAACCCGAAAACAACGTGAGATACAGCAGCGCGATGAACTGATCCTTAATGTCAGTCGTTCACTGTTTATTGAGCATGGCTATCATAATGTGACGATGGACCTAATTGCGAAACAGGTCGAATACTCGAAAGGCACTGTGTACCAACACTATGCTTCTAAAGAGGCGATTATTTCAGCACTGTGTATGCGTTTCGGAACACATGTCCTTAGTTGGTTCGAGCAGGCGGTGGCAGATAATTCCGTGCCTTGCTATGTAAAAATGTTGATGATCATGGAATCTGAGATTGTTATCCATGAATACGCCAGCGCAGATCATGACTTAATTACCTTATTTAAGAGTCAGGCCTTCTCAAGCAAGGTGGATGACACAATTCTGCAAAAAATGAATGGCAATATTGAGCAAATCATTCGCTTGGTACATGAGGTAGTGGGGGAAGCTGAAGCTTCCGGCGAACTGGTGATCCAATCACCCGCAACCATTGATTCAATTACCATGGGTTGCTGGGCCATGATCGAGGGCACCTATGAGATTGCAGATAAACATACCTACGAGAAGGGTAACTTCACAGCGAAGCAAATCAAACAAGTCATGCGAGCCAACTGCCTAATGTTTTTGAAGGGCTGTGGCTGGCAGTCCATACCATTGCAGTCAGACGGTCAGGTTTCACTTGATCCGGATTATCGACAAAAAATACAGGATTTTAAACAATATTGTTGTACGCAAATTGATCAGATGTATCAACCAGCGCACTGACAATTGGAGATATAAATGAACCCCAAGTTTTCTTCGAAAATACTAGCGCATCGATATTGGGTCGTTTTGTTTTTAATGGGCATCTGCTTTTACGTAGCATCGGGTGCCCAGCATATTAAACTAGCGACCGACTATCGTGTTTTCTTCTCTGATGACAACCCCTGGTTGTTGCAATTTGACGAGATGGAACAAACCTATACCAAGGCCGATACCCTGTTACTAATAATCTCGCCGAAAGATGAAAATGTATTTACTGCCAATGCACTCTCATCTGTCATTGAGGCGACCGATCGGATGTGGCAATTACCCTTCATACTACGGATCGATTCGCTCAGTAATTTCCAGCATACTGAGGTTGATGAAGACGATCTGATGGTCGAAGATCTGGTGACTGAATTTGATTTGGAGCAGGATGATGAACTCGACGCACGATTGGCCGATATTCGCGAAGTTTCCCTCGCCGAACCGGCCCTAGTAAAACGACTTATATCTGAACGTGGCCATGCCACAGCGATTGCCGCGACAGCAAATTTCCCTGGCATTGATCAATCCAAGGAGTTACCTGAGTTAATGGCGGCATCCAGAGCTATGATCGCTGAGCTTGAGGAAATCTACCCCGAGATTGAGTTCAGACTATCAGGTAATGTTTCTATGAGTAATGCCTTCTCTGAGGCATCTCAGTATGATCTCAAGACTTTATATCCCATCACGTTTGGGGTAATTATTATCGGCTTGTGGGTGTTTTATCGCCGTGTCAGTGCCATGATAGCGACACTTGTGGTGATTATCGGCTCTATCTCTTTCGCTTTTGGCATGATTGGTTGGTTGGGAATTCCGGGAACACCGCCAGTGTTGAATTCGGGTGTGATGATTATGACGCTAGCGGTAGCTGACTGTTTGCATGTATCAACCACCTATTTCCAGAATTTACGACTCGGCGAGACCAAAGAAGCGGCCATTACAGAAAGCTTGAGAATTAATTTCCAGCCGGTTTTTCTGACCACGATCACCACCATTATTGGATTCCTCAGTCTGAACTTCGCAGAGGGTCCTCCGTTTCGTGATTTAGGCAACGTTGTCGCCATGGGTATTGCGGTTGCATTTGTGTTATCACTCACTGTTCTACCGGCTCTGTTGTACATATTGCCAACCACGGTTGCTAAAAAGCAATCTATCGAGAGTCGTCTGATGTCACGGTTCGCCGATTGGGTGTTATCACGACACAAGCAATTATTCGTCATCATTGGAGCTTTGATCATTTCGTTGGTCGTGCTCATTCCACAAAACGAACTGAATGATATCTGGACCAAGTATTTCGATGAGTCCATGGAAGCTCGTCAAAGCATGGAGTACACCCGTAAAAATCTGACTGGTATCAACACACTGCATTACTCCCTCAAAGCCAAAGAGGCCTATGGCATATACGAACCTGAGTATTTAACTCATGTTGAGGACTTTGTGCAGTGGTTAGAGACTCAACCTGAGGTATATCATGTCAGTTCTTACACCACCATTCTGAAGAAACTGAATCAAAATTTGAATCTGGACAATCCAGAATTTTACAAGGTGCCCGATAATCGAGAACTGGCTGCACAATACAACCTTCTGTATGAATTATCCTTGCCGCAAGGATTGGATTTGAATAATCAGATCAATGTCGACAAATCATCGTTGCGTATTTCAATCACCCTGCGTGATATATCTACCAACGGATTGCTCGAATTAGAGAAGCGGATCACTAACTGGCTGTCTGAGAATACACCCAGTTACATGCACGGCACCGGTACCAGTACGGATGTCATATTTGCCCACATTTCACTAAACAATATCGTCAGCATGTTGGGTGGTACCTCGATCGCTTTATTCGTGATTTCAATCATCCTGGTGATCGCCTTACGCTCAGTTAAATATGGTGTGTTGAGTTTGATACCAAATATCGCGCCTGCCGCGATGGGCTTTGGGATATGGGCCCTATTGAATGGCACAGTTGGCATGGGACTGTCTGTTGTTATCGGCATGACTCTGGGAATCGTGGTTGATGACACCGTACACTTCCTCTCGAAGTATCTCAGAGCACGAAGGGAGAAGGGTATGGATGCCCAACAGGCCGTCAGATACTCCTTCGAAACGGTGGGTGTGGCGCTGACCGAGACAACCATCCTGTTGGTGCTTGGATTTAGCGTGCTGACCTACTCATCATTCGAGCTGAACGCTCAAAATGGCATGATGACCAGTATCACAATTGCTTTGGCACTGGTGGTGGATTTCCTCTTCCTGCCAGGACTTCTAATTGCAATTGATAAGGTGAAATCAAAACGTTTCAGAGCTGCGAAAACAGCGACTGTGACCAGTTGAACAGAATAGAGAATGACTAAGGAACTAACAATGAAATACTACTTGAGCGCACTGTTGTTGATTACGGCGCAAATGACATCAGCCGATCCTTATGCTGGCATGTCACCAGAAGAGAAGGGACTGGCCATCGCTAATGCAGCCGATGAGCGGACCAATGGCTTTATCGACTCTTCTGCGAATATGAGAATGATATTGACTAACAAATATGGTCAATCGAGTGAACGTGAGTTACGTGTTCGCGCAATGGAAGTCGCCAACGATGGCGATAAGTCTATGACTATTTTTGATACCCCTGCAGACGTGAAAGGTACTGCACTGCTGACCTATAGTCATAAGGTCAAGGATGATGACCAGTGGTTGTACCTTCCTGCAGTGAAACGCGTTAAGAGAATGTCCTCAAGTAATAAATCGGGTCCGTTCATGGGTAGTGAATTTTCATTTGAAGACATGGGCTCTCAGGAGGTTGAGAAATATACTTGGAAGTACCTACGTGATGAGACAATTGCAGATAAGGAAGCCTATGTACTAGAGCGGGTGCCAGTCAACAAGCGCTCTGGCTACACACGTCAGATTTTGTGGACTTACAAAAATGAATTGTATCCAATCAAAATTGATTTTTATGATCGTAAAAAGTCTCTGTTGAAGACGTTGACCTTTAATGATTACAAGCAGTATAAAAATAAATTCTGGCGTGCTCATGACATGAACATGGTGAATCACCAGACGGGAAAGAAAACTCAACTGCTCTGGAGTGATATCAGTTATGAAAACGACTTCAAGGACAGTGATTTCACCAAGAATAGTCTCAAGAGGTTACGCTAATCCATGCGCTATGGGGTATTACTGGCATTATTGCTAGCGCTAACGCCTGCTGCAAGCGCTGAGATTCGGGGCTATTTTGCCCTCGAATCACGCAGTTATCTGGAGAATGCTGATTATGGTCAAGATAATCAGCAGAACTCATTTGTATTTGAGCCCGAGTACTATTTTGAAGGTGAGAGCAGTCTGTTCACAGCACAGCTGTTCGTTCGTGAAGATAGTATGGATGATGAACGCTCTCATGCTGATATACGCGAATTAAGCTGGCTGTATTATTCCGATGATTGGGAATTACGCCTGGGCATTTCTAAGGTGTTCTGGGGTGTCGCTGAGTCACAACATTTGGTTGATATTATCAACCAGACTGATGCTGTTGAAAACGTCGATGGTGAGGATAAACTCGGACAACCAATGATTAATCTGACATTGATCCGTGACTGGGGAAATGTTGATCTGTTTGTTTTACCGTATTTTCGTGAGCGTACCTTTACCGGTGTTGATGGCCGCTTTCGTGCACCTTTTATAGTCGATGATACGCTCACATCCTATGCTTCCTCTGATGAGGAAAGACATATCGATACCGCCATTCGCTGGTCGAGTACATTAGGCGATTGGGATATCGGTATCGGCCATTTTTCTGGCACGTCCAGAGAGCCGCGCTTTCTACTGACTCCACAAAACCCACAGCCGGTGCTAGCACCTCATTACACGACCATTGACCAAACCAGTCTCGATGTTCAGGCAACGATTGACAGCTGGTTATGGAAATTAGAGCTGATTTCCAACAGTGGTTTTGATGTTGATCGTTACACGGCAGCGGTGTTTGGATTTGAATATAGCTTCTATGACATTGCCGAGTCAGGTATTGATATCGGCTGGATCCTTGAATATCAGTTTGATGACCGTAAAGAAGACTATGCCGGCTTACCACAACTCGACACTATTGTGATTGGCAGTCGGATCGCCTGGAATGACGAACAATCAACTGAATTATTGATCGGTGCAGGCATTAACGAAATCGATAATATTTTTTGGAATATCGAGGCTAGTC
>CAXRAF010000098.1:0-10889 GCA_964228485.1 Alteromonadales bacterium
ACCCAGTAGTGCTCATCAGAGCTAGGTATGGTCAACGCAGGTTGTGCGGGATCAGGCGTCATTAATTGTAGCCCGCCCAAGTAGCATGGCGCGATATTATCGTAGTGGATACTGCCACTAATCTTGCCTTCTTGCACAGCCATCATTTGCAGTAAATCTGCTTCATTAAAGGGCTTGCCGTAATATTGATTTAAGCTATCAAAGGCGGCGACCACGGAGCAGGCACTGGAGCCCAAACCGCTACTGACTGGTATATTCTTTTCTAACACAAGTTGCACGGCATCTGGCTCACGTCCAATACCTGCTAATGCCTCATTAAAGGCTGCCAAACAATCCCACACAATATTTTTGTCTGGCTCAGGTGGTAAGCGGTCGGCATAGGTACCTGAGACAATTAATTCATTCTCAGAATGCTCTTTGATGGTGATCAGATCACCGACCAAATGACCATCAATGGGTGATAAGGCTAAGCCCAGCGAGTCAAAACCAACGCTGACATTGCCTATTGATATGGGCGCAAATACTTTAACCTGTTTCATATTACTACCGAAGATTCGACACGCATGGTCTTTAACATATCACCAAAGAGACCGGCTGCGGTAACTTCAGCACCAGCACCATAACCACGAATAACCACAGGCACCGGATCGTAGAAGCGGGTATGAATAGCCATAGCATTCTCACCCCCTTTCACGCCATACAGGGCATTTTCTTCACCAACAGCTTGAATGCCGACGTTAATGGTTTTGCCTTCAATACGAGCAATATAACGTAATACTTTGCCTTCACTTTCCGCTGCCGCAACCTGCTTTGAGAAGGCGTCATCGCACTCGGCGAGTTTAGCCATAAATTCATCGGCATCAGTGATGTCTGTCAGATGCTCAGGAATAGCGGGGACAACCGTTAGGTCATCCATCTCTAGTTCCAGTCCCGCTTCACGGGCAATCACAAGTGCCTTTCGCGCAACATCGAGGCCACTTAAATCCTCAACTGGATTTGGCTCTGTATAACCAAGTTCTCGTGCCTTAGTGGTGGCTTGCGATAAGGTTAAGCCCTTATGTACTTCTCCAAAAATGTAAGACAGCGAGCCCGACAGAATGCCTTCGAAGGTCATCAACTGATCGCCGGCCTTTAACAGCCCCTGTAGGTTATCAATAACCGGCAGACCAGCACCGACATTGGTTTCGTACAAGAACTTTTTCAGACCATTCACTGAGGCTGTGCGCAGTGCTTGATAATAGCTCATGTCTTCAGTATTGGCTTTCTTATTAGCCGTTACCACGTGGAAACCATGCTCCAAGAACTCAACGTACTGACGCGCAATCGGCAGACTCGAAGTACAGTCAATGATGACTGGATTAATGAGATGCGCTTCCTGAACAAAGGTATCTAATTTAGCAAGACTCAAGCCTTCGGTTTGCTCGGCGAGCATCGCCTGCCAATCATCGCCAGGCTTAATGCCTTCACGCTCTAATAACAACTGTCGCGAGTTGGCAATACCGACCAGTTTAAGGGCAATGTTTTGTCCGGCCAGATAATCCATCTGAGACAGGATCTGATCAATTAATACCTTACCCACAGTGCCGCAACCAACCACGACTACATCAATATTGGCGACATGTTTAAACAGGCTCGCATGACAGATACGCGTTGCATCATCGAGGCGTTTAGCGCGCACGACCGCTGAAATAGTACGCTCAGAAGAATCCTGGGCAATGGCGATAATATTCACGCGGGCATTTGCCAGAGCGTTGAAGAATCGCGCCGCAATACCGCGCTGATGTTGCATCTTGTCACCCACCACGGTGATGACAGCTAAATCCATCTGTACCTGAATTGGGTCGAGTAAGCCGGTTTGAATTTCAAGATCAAAGGCAATGTTTAATGCCGTGACTGCCTTATCAGCATCGCGACGCGGAACACAAAAGCTAATGCAGTACTCCGCTGATGACTGACTGATCATAATGACAGATATGTCTGCCTGACTGATGGTGTGAAAAACCCGACTCGCCATACCAACGATGCCTTTCATCTCAGGACCAGAGACACGCACCATCGCGACATCAGGTAAGTTGGTTACCGCACGGATCAAATCGTCAGTTTCTGAGGTATCTGAAATATAGGTGCCCGGGTTCTCTGGCGCATGGGTATTCTTAATACGGCATGGGATATTAAAGCGGAATAACGGCGATATGGTTTTCGGATGCAGAATTTTGGCACCAAAGTACGATAGCTCCATAGCTTCGTGATAACTCATGGTCGAGAGCAGTTTGGCGTCTTCAATTAATCGCGGATCAGAGTTATAAACACCGTCGACATCGGTCCAAACCTCACATACTTCGGCTTCAATACACACAGCGAGAATAGCAGCGGAATAATCGGAACCATTTCGCCCCAGAGTTGTGGCATGACCGTCTTTATCATGCGCGACAAATCCAGGCATGAGTGACAGGCTTGGCACCTCTGGATAGAGCTTCTTGAACGCCTCTTTACTAATATCGACATCTGCGAGCGGCTCACTGGTATCGGTTTTAACATGGATAAACTCAGTCGGCTCTAACAACAAGGCTGTTTTTGCTTTGCTGGCGAATATGGCTTCTAACAACAACACACTGAAGCGCTCACCTGAAGAGACAATTTGGGCGTAGGTTTGCTCTGGACAGTGACCAAGTAAACTGGCTCCTTCAATCAAACGACTAAGATCGGCAAACATGGCATCGTATTTTTTCTGACAAGCAGCGGCATCTATCGCTGGGTAAACCTTGAGGGCATCATCCAGAATACTCTGAAGATGTGCCTGGATATCAAGCAAAATAGTTTCGGTGGTGCAATTTTCAATGGCAGCAATCAGAGTCACTAACTTATTGGTTATGCCTTGAGGAGCCGACACGACGACCGCAGTTGGGTGCTCCTCATTTGTTGAGGAGATGATATCCACCACTTGCGAAAAGCGAGAAGCATTCGCTAACGAAGAACCACCAAATTTTAAAACATACATAATTTCAGACCTGTAAAAACGAAAAAACCCGTGAGTCTTGCGAGTCACGGGTTGATATTCTTGGTTTAGACTAAATCAACCGGTGACCTCCAAACGGAAGGTAATGATCGTGGTAATAATTGTAGTAATCATATGGGTAGAGCTTGCACGTCTAGTAATCCAGAGAGTGTTGTGCATTTGTTAGCTGTACCGTTTGAGTTAGTCGTAGCCCGAATATAGCTGTCCTAGTTTTTAAATACAACCCTGGCGGGGAATAAAAAAGGCCACAGGGAGCTGTGGCCTAGAGCTGGCTAAGGGCTTACCAGCTTAAAATCAGTGCGCCGAGGGCAAGAGTGCCTATAAAGTCGGCGAAATGATCGGGGCAATAGTACGGGTCGATGTACGAGTTGTAGTAGTAGCCATACCCATGGTGATAACCCCAGCGATAGTTAAAGTACGCATGATAGTAGTAGTCGTCGTACCAGTGGTTCGGATTGTACTGATAGCGATATCTATAGTCATAGTGGTAGTGATTATGTCCTCTATGCCATACGCCATGCTTATGCGAACCACGATAATGTCTATTCTGATAGTGATGTCGTTGGTTCGGCATATGCTCGACATGACGACGATGCTTCTGCTTGTTCAGTAACCAACGATGTTGCTGATAACGGAACTTGTCCTGCTTATGATGGTACTTGTTGCTATGATCATGCTGTCGATTTAAGTTCTGACGCGTTGGCATATGATCAGTCAAGGCCCGGCTAGAACGTCGGTTATCTCGGATATCTTTGGTGCTCTGACGAATATCTCGACGATTTTCGCGAATGTTGCCTTTATCCTGACGAATCTCGCCACGACTCTGACGAATATCGCGCTTACTGTCGCGGATATCTCGACGATTTTCGCGAATGTTGCCTTTATCCTGACGAATCTCACCACGGCTCTGACGGATATCACGTCTGTTATCCCGCGCTTTAGGCGCTTGCGTCATCCGCGGCTTGGGGGCGACACGGTCAACCCGCTTGCGGCTTTGTTGCTTGTGAGCCTTGTGATCATGTCGTTTGCTCTGTTGCCGTGAACGATTGGCTGCACGCTGCTCACTACCTGAGCGAGCCCCCCGATCAGACTCGCGGGCACTCACATCTAGAGTAGAAATTAGGCCAAGCATCATAATGCTGGCAAATATTAGGATTCTCATAACGATGCTCCTCTGACAATGTAGGGTCAGTTTAGAGGAGTCAAGCTGAACTGTTCCTGAACGAATTTAGGTATTCATTCAGGAAGGATGATATGGCTAAAGGTTAACTATCTCGATTAATTCAATATCAAAGACCAATGGTCCGACGGGCGCGCCGTTCGGTGGGTTTGCGCCATAGGCGAGTTTGGGTGGGATCCACAAGCGTCTCTTTTCACCAACGGTCATCAACTTCACACCAATTGTCCAGCCACGGATAAATCGATTGAGTGGGGCGACAAGAGGCTCATCTCGCACAACAGAGCTATCTATCACGGTACCATTAGAATCCCAGCCGGTGTAATGCACCTTAACCACTGAGGTATCCTTTGGGTTAACCTCACCAGTACCCTTTTGCAGAACCAAAGTGACCATGCCCGATGGGTCAAGTGTCGCCTCTTTCGGTGGCGCATTGAGGTTATCCGGTACCGTTGGTGCTGGCTGAGGCTTTTTGATAGCCAATAATTCAATATCAAATATCAGATCACCACGAGGTGCACCTAATCTAGGTGTATCACCATAGGCCAGATCCTGTGGTATCCAAAAGCGGCGTTTCTCACCCACCGTCATCAGTTGCACACCTTCAGTCCATCCCTTGATCACTCGATCCAGCGGAAAGGTGACCGGTTGGCCACGTTTGCGAGAGTCATCGAATTTTTTACCATTGCTAGTCCAGCCAGCATAATGAACCACAACCATATCCGTTGGTCCAGGCTTGGCGTCGGATGTGCCAGCCTTGATAAGCTGATGCGCAAGACCTGAGGCGGTCACCTCAGCACTTTCCGGAACCTTTAATACCGGTGTTTCTGCCATTACAGCGCTCGAAAGTAATAGTAGACAAAGGCTTATCAATTTAATGTAGTTCTTCATGACGATCGATCAGTCCTCTAATTCTTGAATAAGGTGTTTTTCTAATTGAACTCTGACATCCGCCGGTATCGGGGAAGAGCGATTCGTTTCATAATTAAAATGTACCATAACTGCCAAGCCAACCGCGACGCAACAGTCATCTTGCCAGACAGATTGCTTGATAGTCAGAGAGCTGTTACCCAGCTTAGCGATTTCGGTGGTGATTTTGACTTGCTTTTCGAAATAAATTTGACCAATAAAGTCTACAGACATGTGTGCTAATATCAGAGGCCAGTTTGTCAGATCTAAGTCTGGGGTAAATAGGCGAAATATGGGTTCACGGGCGTTCTCAAACCAGACTGGCAAATGGGTATTGTTAATATGGCCTAGGGCATCTGTTTCAGAAAATCCCGGACGAAATGCCATCTCAAACATATTATTCTCCGCGGTTACGTCTCACCGTTACAAATCGGACTCGTATTTCATGCAGTATATGGTACAGGATGATGCCAGCTATATCAGCAGCCCAATCAGCGACAGAAAAGCTACGCCATGGGATTAAAAACTGGATACCCTCAATGAATAAACCAAATAAAGCTAAACCAACTAGGGCCCAATAACCATAATAGTCTGGAAATCCTCGACTGAACAGCAGGGTCAAAATGAAAAAGGTGAGGGCATGGGCAGCTTTATCATTGATGAGACCCGCCAGATGCACCTGATCGGGGCGGTTAAACATCAGATAAATTGTGAGCAATAAAAAGACTGCCAAGCCGATGCGGTACAGCTTACGGCTGACCAGCGCGCGCCAGATTATGTTCATAGCGTTATTGTATTATTAGCCGCTTTTAAGCACCTGAAGTGAAGCGGAATCATCCTTAATATGGAATTGGTTACGACCGTTGTTTTTAGCATCATACAGACGTCGATCGGCAAGCTCAATGACTTCGCGCCAACCAATTAGGCGGTGATTAGAACTGGCCAAACCTGCACTCAGGGTCAAATGGCCCAATGGGCTTCGGTTATGTGGTATAGCTGAAGTCGTCATTTGGCTGATAATCCGTTTCAACGGTACAGTCGATTCCTCGGCATCGGTCTCTGGCAGGAGTATGAGAAACTCTTCACCACCATAGCGATAAAGATAATCGGTTTCACGAACCGCATTTTTAAGTATATCAGCGACCTGCTTGAGTGCTTTATCACCCATCTGATGGCCATAATGGTCGTTGTACTTTTTGAAGTAGTCGATATCGATCATGGCCACTGAGTATTTATGGCCGTGACGAATACTGGCGGCGTGGGTTTTCATAATATCGACTTGTAGCGCCCGACGGTTTGATAGTCCGGTCAATGGATCGATAAGTGACATTGATGCCAACTTTCGGTTCACCGACTCGAGTTCCTGAGTCCGCTCCTTTACGTGATTTTCCATTTCAGTCTTACTATTTGCCAACATGGTGGCGTAAGAGTTCACTAAATCTGTGTTGGTCACCAGGCCAGCTATTTCGTTATCACTATTCATGATGACCAAATTCTTAACATTCTTGATATTGATAAGCGCCAGTGCTTCTTCAATAGCGGTGTTTTCTGTAGCACAGACCACTTCACTGGCTGCTTCGACACAAGAGGTATTTAGAAAATCAGCATAATCTGGCGCCTTAGCAATCGCATTCAATAGGCTCTGTTGAGTGAGCATTGCTTCGGGCTGTAAATTATCATTAACGACTAAAAGGCATGACAAATTTAATTGCGTAAGGGTAGCCAGGGCTTCATGAATCGGGGTAGATCTGGCAACCTGACGGACCGCAGTGGTCATGATATTCGCAAGAGTTAGTGGCTTCATAATATTCTCAATAGTATTGACAGAATCGTCCATGAAGTTTTGTTTGGATTCCACCCAATGCTACTGCAAGTTCAAAAATTACGACATTTGAAGCCTGCGACTACAAGCCGAATACTAACAACATACTTTAGAAAGAACAACTAAACGCCTATAAAATATAGCGAAAATAATCAAAATGTTAAATGGGTCACACAAAAGATGGCGCTATTTTTTAAGTTGCAAGCTATGCAATAGCGCCATCACACGATTGTGGAATTTTTTGGTGTGATTACTCCGGACGCCAGGCGAGATCTAATTCACGGGCTGCTTTTACATCATCGAGTCGCTTGACCGGCATGGTAAAAGGCGCCGCCTTAACATGCTCAGGATTGTTCTGAGCTTCTGATAGGATCTGTTTCATCGCTGTCACAAATCCATCCATGTCATCTTTTGCTTCGGTCTCGGTCGGCTCGATTAACAAGCATTCCGGTATTAATAATGGAAAGTAGGTTGTTGGGGCGTGGTAGCCGAGATCTAACAGACGTTTTGCAAAATCCATGGCCGTTACCCCAAGCTCTTTCGCTTCTCTTTTGAGACTAATAATGAACTCGTGGGTTGCGCGACGATCAGGGAAGGCTAATTCAAAGCCAGCCTCGTCGAGTAACTTTGCCATGTAGTTGGCGTTTAAGGTGGCGTACTCGCCGACACCTAACAAGCCTTCGCGACCCAGTAGTCTGGCGTAGATATAGGCACGTACCAGAATACCGGCGTTGCCGCCAAAGGCTGACAATCGCCCGATGGTCGCTGGCAGATCTTTTTCGCCTTTGAAATAGTAGAAGGCCTTACCATCTCGCTCAGTTTTAGTGACGTGAGGTGCGGGCATATAATCGACCAGACGCGGACCAACACCAATTGGACCAGCACCGGGGCCACCACCACCATGCGGGGTTGCAAAGGTCTTGTGCAGATTCATGTGCATTACATCAAAGCCCATCTCACCGGGCTTTACTTTGCCCAGAATGGCATTCAGGTTTGCACCATCATAATAGAGCAGGCCGCCAGCATCGTGGATAATACGTGCGACTTCTTTGATCTGACGTTCAAATACACCCAAGGTCGATGGGTTTGTCATCATAATACCCGCGGTGTGTGGGCCGACCATTTCTTCAAGGACTTTAAAATCGACATCACCCTGATCATTGGTCGGTACTTCGCGCACCTTATAGCCACACATCGAAGCTGTTGCGGGGTTAGTACCATGTGCTGAATTGGTAATCAAAATTTCAGCCCGATCAGTATCGTTACGGGCATCATGATAGGCCTTAATCATACGCACGCCAGCAAACTCACCCTGTGCACCGGCCATTGGTGCTAGAGACACCTCTTTCATGCCGGTCACATCTTTCAGGATTTCCTGTAATTCATGCATACAACTGAGATAACCCTGACTAGCACTGGCAGGCGCGAGGGGGTGTCGGCCTAACAGTCCAGGTAACATGGCGTACTTCTGGGCGCCACGTGGGTTATATTTCATGGTGCATGAACCCAGCGGATAAAAATGGGTATCAATGGCAAAGTTTTTCTGCGACAACTTGGTATAGTGGCGAATCGCCTGAAGTTCTGACACTTCTGGCAAGGCAGCCGGTGTTTGCCGACGAAACTCTGCGGGAATTAATTCTGGCTCAGCCGCTTCGAGAGGTGCTTGAGCAACACCGCGACGTCCGGCTTGGGATTTTTCAAATATCAGCATCTTAGTTCTCCTCTCCGCCAGATTGACTCAAGACATCTTTGAGTGTCTCGACGTAGAGTGCAATGTCATCATCGGTACGCATTTCAGTGGCGCACACTAACAGGGCATCGGCTAATTCTGGGTAGTGCTCACCAAGGTAAAAGCCCGGAATAATGCCGCGGTCTGTCATCGCTTGAATCACAGCTTCAACATCAACATTGGCTATACGAATCGCTGCCTCATGGAAGCGCGGACCATTGAATACCACACTGACACCGGGAATTGCTGTTATTGCCTCAACCAACTTTTGCGTGTTCTTGATACAGGCAGTAGCAACGCGGGCAAGACCTTCAGCGCCCATGATGGCCATATGAACAGTCGAAGCTGTCACGGCAAGGCCCTGGTTAGTGCAAATATTCGAAGTCGCTTTGGCACGACGGATGTGTTGCTCGCGTGCTTGCAACGTCAGGGTGTAGCCAGGATTACCATCTAAATCAACGGTTTTACCAATGATTCGTCCGGGCATTTGTCGCACAATCGCTTGTGTACAGGCCATAAATCCATAGTGTGGACCACCAGAAGCCATCGGAATACCCAGAGGCTGACCTTCTCCGACTGCAATATCAGCGCCCTTTTCACCCCACTCTGAGATAGGCTTCATCAGCGTCAGTGACAAGGGATTGGTCACGGCAATCATCAAAGCATTTTTACTATGCGCCCAGTCGGTAAGTTGATCGACACTTTCCAAGTTACCGAAGAAGTTCGGATGTTGAATCACAACACCTGCAAACGGCTCAGCTTCATAAGCTTGGAACGCAGCCAGATCCATAACGCCGTGGTCGTGATCATAATCGACCTCAACTATCTCGATATGCTGAGACTCAACAATTGAGCGAACCACCTGACGATAACGCGGGTGTAACGAACCGGCAACGAGAACTCGTCGTGATTTCGCTTTACGATTAGCACGCACCGCCATGAGAATGGCTTCGGCAACACCACTGGCGCCGTCATAAAGCGAGGCGTTTGCAGCATAAAGACCGGTCAGGTTGGCAATATTGGATTGGAATTCATAAATAAGTTGTAGTGTGCCCTGACTCGCCTCTGCCTGATACGGCGTATAGGCGGTGAGAAATTCACCACGCATAGCAATATCCCAAACAGCTGCCGGGATATGATGTTCATAACAACCCGCACCCATAAAGCACAGGTAACCGTCATCCATGCTGGCGCGCTGATTCATCAGTTTGCCAAGATGCATCTCTGGTAGTGCGGTAGGTACTTTATCCAGACCCTTGGCCTGAATTTCAGTTGGGATTTCATCAAAGAGATCATCGATGCTATCGACACCAATGGTATCGAGCATGACATCTAAGTCTTTTGCGCTGTGAGGAATAAAGGGCATTTACAGTAAACTCAGTTAATTATTCGTCGGCGATCAAATCAGCATATTCATCGGCGGTCAGTAACTCATCAAGATCTGACTCATTGGCTAATTCAACCTTGTACAACCAACCACCTTCATAGGGCTGGGAATTAATGTTTTCCGGCTCATCAACCAGATCTTCGTTGACCTCGATGATTTCACCCGAAACAGGTGCATAGACATCTGAGGCCGCTTTGACCGACTCAACCACACCGGTCTCATCTTCAACAGCGACGTTAGTGCCTACCTCGGGTAATTCGACATACACCATGTCACCCAACAATTCTTGTGCATGATCAGTAATACCCACAATGGCATGACCGTCATCATCTATTCGAACCCATTCGTGTTCTTTGCTGTATTTCAGTTCGCTTGGAATATCACTCATGTCTAATCCCCCTTAAGTGATGTCTATTAAAATACTTGTTTGCCATTTCGAACGAAGGATGGCTTGATAACCTTCACTGGAACTTCTTTCTTGCGAAGTTCGACCAGTGCAGTTTCGGTGGTTGCCGCCGGCACACGAGCCATGGCAATACCTAACTTCAATGTGGGTGTGAAACTTCCGCTGGTGATAACGCCTTCACCAATACCCGGAATGATAACGCGCTGGTGGCTGCGTAATACGCCCTTCTCTTCCAGCACAAGCCCCACTAATTTTTGTTGCACACCGGCAGCTTTTTGCGCCAAGATGGCCGCCTTGCCGATGAAGTCTCTGTCCTCATCTTTTAGATCGACAGTCCAACCCATGTTGGCTTCGAGCGGACTGATAGTTTCATCCATATCTGAACCGTAAAGATTCATTCCCGCTTCCAGTCGCAGTGTATCTCGGCATCCGAGTCCACAGGG
>CAXRAF010000099.1:0-9631 GCA_964228485.1 Alteromonadales bacterium
TTGACTGATTCCAATTCGCTGTTTTCTCGAATAATTTGGTGTTACTCTGACTCAGATATCATTGAGGACACTAAGAGTGGAAAAAACAACAACAAACCCATTCGCTAAACTTCTGAAGGCCCTGTCAAAAGTTGAACAGCACGAGATACGTGCGACTGCAATCTCATTTGCCTTGGTCATGATCCTGATGACCTCATATTATATTCTGCGACCAGTGCGCGATGCCATGGCGAGTGATTGGAGTGATGCAGAAGTCAGCCTGTTGTGGACAATTAACTTCTTCTTTAGTTTTGCGATAGTGGCTTTTTATGGTTTTGCCGCCGCCCGAGTATCCTTGAACCGACTTGTCCCTGGGGTGTTTTCATTCTTTGCTCTGACGTTTGTCATTTTTTATTTAGTCTCTCACTTGATTACCGATAGCACCCTGATTGATAAAGCATTTTATGTCTGGGTGAGTGTGTACTCCTTATTACCAGTCTCGGTATTTTGGAGTTTCATGGCAGATATTTACCGTCGCGAGCAATCGAAACGATTATTTGGCATCATCACCACAGGTGCCAGTGTCGGCGCCATGATTGGCCCCTCGGTGGCGCTGTTATTTGCCGATTTAGGCACTTATAACCTGATGCTGGTGGCGACCGTGGTATTGCTGATGACTTTACCGCTGGTTATCTACCTCAGAGCAATTGATTTCACCAGCCAGTCGGCAGATGCATCTCACTCGGGCAATCTCACGCCCCTCAGCAACGATGCCCTCGCTGGATTCAAACATTTTTTCAGTAATCCGTTTTTAATAGCCATCGGGATATTCCTATTCCTATACACCGGCATTGGTTCATTCATCTACTTTGAACTTAAGAATTTAATGGCCGAGTTTAGCCGTGAGCAACGTACCGAAATGTGGGCCTTTATCGATTTGGCCACCAACAGCATCACAATTATTGCTGGTCTATTCATTACTTCAAGGCTTGCCACACGTTTGGGATTGGGTTTTACGCTGGCTTTGCTACCTCTGGTGGTGTTTGCCGGCTTATTATCGGTGGCGATGGTGCCACTCCTGTCGGTAGTTATCGGTTTACAGATATTTAGGCGCGGTGGTAACTATGCCATCACCCGACCGGCACGCGAGATGTTGTTTACCTATGTTGATAAAGATACACGATATAAAGCCAAACAGGTCATTGATATCATTGTTTATCGTGGGGGCGATGTATTCTGGAGTTGGGCGTTTACTTTTTTGACTGCAGTGATTGGACTCGGCGTGGCGGGTGTGGCACTGGTCGGTGCAGGCATCGCTGCTGTGTGGGCCATGCTAGGCCTGTATCTAGGTAAATATACCACTGCTTTAGATGACAAGCGCCATGCAGATTGAGTGATATACATATCCACCACCGACCACTTTATCTTGTTTAGCACCCATCTCATCTAATCTAATAACGAATTACGCCCCAGACACTATAGGATATTCTTGACCCATTCCATTCAGCGTGAATGCTTGGTACGAGTCGTTAAACTAATAATAAGGAATAACCTATGTCACTGTTAAAACGCATACTGTTAATGCCGGTGCTGGCTCTGAGCATAACGGCTTGTAGTAACACTGAAGTTGAGCCCATTGTTTTTGTTGAAATTACTTCCGTTGTGGATGTTGCTTCGGGTAATGCTGAATTTTCAACATTGGTTTCACTGCTTGAAGCTACCGGCTTAGATAGAACACTCGACGCGACGGGCTCGTTTACCGTGTTTGCACCAACCAATTATGCCTTTGCTGCACTCGGTCAAGATACATTGGATGCGCTAGCAAATGATCCAGACACGCTGGCGGACATATTGCTATATCACGTACTAGAGTCCGAGGTTGATTCTGCGGCAGCCCTCGGGGCAGTTGGGACGACAGTAGCAACAGCGAATGGCGACTCAATCGCGATTACGGCTGGCGGCACTGGTGTTGGTGTAAGGATCAATGTATCCAATGTGACGGCGGTTGATATCGGTGCTGACAATGGCATTATTCACGTCATTGATCGTGTTCTGTTGCCACCCGAGGTTACCGACCGATCAGGCAACTCCATTTACACGATCGCTAAGTCTACCGGTGATTTTCGGACTTTGATTACCGCACTAGATGCAGCCGGTTTAGATGCCGTCTTGAACGATATTGATTCAGGTGCCAAATACACCGTTTTTGCACCCACCGATGATGCATTTGCAGCACTTGATGCCGATGCTCTTAGTGCCTTGATTGCTGATCTTGGCGCCCTGAGTGAGGTGCTATTACAACATGTGGTTGCTGATGCAGAGGTCGACTCGGTGACGGCCATGTCTCTGGCAGGTACTGAAGTAACCACGGTGAGTGGTAATACCGTAGCTGTAGAAATTATGGATGGCATGTTGCAAGTAGGCGGTGCCACGGTAATCGGTACTAATATTATTGCTTCCAACGGCATCATCCATGTCATCGATCAGGTGATCATTGGAGATGTAGTCATTCCCGGTACTGAGCCTCCGGGCGATAATTTAGGTGATGAAATTGCAGTTAATGCGGATTTCAGCAGTGGGCTGGATGACTGGATCTATACTGATGGCGCAGTTTCGGTGGCATCAGAGGGTGATAATTCTTATGCCGCTGCGGTGGTAGCTGAAGCAGGAACCGCTTACTCAGTAAACATCAGTCAGATCGTAACGTTGGTACCTGGTGAGACCTATGTATTGAGCTTCGATGCCCGAGCATCGGTGGCACGTAATATCATTGCGGGGATCGGCCTAAATTATGCTCCCTGGTATGCCAACGTCGAAGTGGTGGCAATCACCACCGACTGGAATAGTTATGAGTTAGTGCTAGCTGCAGTCGATGATGGTACCGGAGAGGAATTTGGCGACCCTAATAATCGAATTATTTTCGACTTGGGTGCAGAAGTCGGTAATGTTGATATTGATAATGTCAGCCTGCGTCAGGTCATTACAGATACGGGTGGTGGTCCAGTTAGTACGCCGAGTCTTGAGGGCTATACTCTGGTTTGGTCAGATGAGTTTGATGGCGCATCCATCAACACTGATAACTGGGGCTTCCAGTTAGGTGATGGTACTGAGTTTGGTATTCCCGGATGGGGCAATCAGGAACTGCAGATCTACACCGACAGTGCTGAGAATGCTGCAGTGGGTATGGATGGTGATGATAGTGTCCTGATGATCACGGCTCGAGAAGACGGTGAGGGTGGCTATACTTCGGCGCGGTTAAATAGCTCGAATAAGGTGAGTGCCCGTTACGGCAAGATTGTTGGTCGAATGAAATTGCCAGAGACGCAGGGCATGTGGCCAGCTTTCTGGATGCTGGGAGACACCAATCAGGTGATATGGCCGGGCATTGGCGAGATCGATATTATGGAGCTTATTGGTAGTCGACCCAATGAGACATTCCATACCATCCATTATGTCAATGGTAATCAGGCCTATAACTTTAACTCGCGCACTTACACGAATAGCGCCGATTTTAGTGCCGGCTATAACGAGTTTATGGTTGACTGGACGCCAGAATTCATTACCTGGTATGTGAATGGTGTTCAGGCACATCAATTGCCAATCCTCGATGACATGAAGGAGTTTCAGCGTAGCTTCCACTTCTTACTTAACGTTGCGGTTGGGGGAACGTTACCGGGCAATCCTGATGCCACCACGGTATTTCCTCAAACAATGTATGTTGACTATGTTCGAGTCTACGAGAAAGACGGTTTTGTCGCCGATCCCCCGCCAGCGCTCGATGTAAATGAAGAAACTGTTGGTGGAGCGACTGGTGAGGCAGATATTAATCAGGCCATCCTGACGGGCTTCAACGATTTTGGTACCGGCTTGGCACTAAGCCGTTTTGGCGCCGGTGGTGAGCCGAGTTATTCTAACTCAACCGATGCAATTGACGGGGCCGAGAGTGTGCAATTCGCATATCCCGGTGGCGCATTTGGTGGTGCCTGGATTACCAATGAAAATGCTGTTGATTTAACCGCGTACAGTGCCAGTGATCTGGTGTTTGCGATTAAGAAGCCTGCGGTTGTGGCTAATCTCGAGGTGAAGTTAGAGGGCTCAGATGGTAGTGCTTCATCGATGTTCCTGGTTAATTACACCGCAACGGATCTGGGTAATGGCTGGGAGGAATATCGTATTCCAGTCGCAGATATTGTTGCGGAAGGCTTAAGCTTAGAGCAGGTATCGATTCCCTTTGCATTATGGAATCCGGTCGATTCAGAGGGTAATTTCCCAGCCGTTGATATTCTCTTTGATGCCATCCGTATGGAGTAGGGACAGTCGATTTTAATCACCGAAATGCCGCTCATTGAGCGGCATTTTTTATTGTAAGCGCTTTTCCGCGACGCGTTCGAGCTTTTCTAAGACCAAATTAATATGCAGCTGTAAATCGTAGTACTCACCCATATATGATAGTGGTACATCAGTCTGATCTTTCACTTCATATAACAGCTTGGTGACCCGCGTAATCTCCTCATTGATTTCATCATCCTTTAATTGGGTCACGCGTGAGTCAACTTCTTTGAGCACCTCGTACCACTTAAAAATCTTGAATCGAATTCGCCAGCGATAGAGTGGCAGAGCACCCTTGGTCAGTGGGATCAATAGGGTGAGCAACGGTAGTAATATAATAATAAGCCGTTTGATATTGGAGGCGACTGAAAATGGCAGCATGCGCTCGAGCCAGGTATCTCCTGACTGCAGATACAGGTCAGCATCTGGATCCATGGGGATATCAACGTATAAATTATTAGGAAATTCGTTGGTACGTTCAAAAATACCGCTCGTTTTGTGAACCTTGGTAGCGGCTTTCAGGATCACCCTGACCAGATCTCGGTGCAATTCTTCAGTGGCAACAAGATTCGCAGTCGCAGCAATCAACTCAATCTGTTGCGAGGGAATATTATCCTTCAGAGATATCATGCCTTCACCAATGGTCAGCGGCTTCAAAAAAGGTAACTGACGGGAATAGGCGAGTGCCCGTTTGAAACTCAATATTTCAATGCTTGGCTCTTTAACGAGTTCACTCAGCAGCGGTGAACTGGCATTCAGTACTGTAATGAAGGCATCTATCTCACCTGCGATTAACGCTTCCTCTGCAGCTTTGGTCGACAGACTTAACAAGATTGTATTGGTGGTATTTATCTGGTTTTCTTCGAGTAATTTTGTAGCTAGCAGCTGAGTTCCACTGCCGGCTTCCCCTATTGCAACTTTCAGTCCTTCAAGATCTTTCAGATAGGTCAACTCGGTTGTGGTATTGCGATGAAATAACCACACTGGCTCATAAAATAAACTTGCCAAGGTGGTTAAATTGTCATGGTCGTTATTGCCGGCGACACCACCCTGCACAAATGCCACATCGACTTCACCATTTTTAAGCTTCGCCAAGGCTGCTTGCGAGCCAGCAGTTTCTACAATGTTGAGTGTGAACCCTTCACTCGCCAGTAATGATTGATACTGCTGGGCAAAATCGTAATAGACACCATCCGCCCTCCCAGTTGCAATGGTGACAGTTGACGGCGGGGCAGGATTAACATAACGAAAGGCCATTATCAGCGCGATGATGGTGAGTAAAATAATGGGTATCCAAGTTTTAAGAAATTTGGGCATCGTATTCACATCTCGTTTATCAGTACGAAGCAATATATCACACTCTAAATTTCAGGCAGTCAAATCTATCCAATCTTCTGTGGCAATACATTCACTTACATTTAGTAACAGCAATCTTCTGCTAGCCGGCTAGAATAGGCTAGTGCTCATATCGAGGGGACTCTCATGAATAGTTTCGTAAAATTCCTGTTACTAGGATCGCTTTTGGTGATTTCAATCGTTAGTCTGGCTGACTTCGAATTATCCGGTCGTCTTGAGGCCGATTTAAAGCGTGATAAAACCAGTAAACCGAGAGAAATTATTCAACTCGTTGGCGTAAAGCCGGGCGATCATGTCTTGGATCTGTTTGCCGGCGGCGGTTACTACTCGGAAATTTTATCTCGGGTTGTTGGCGACAAGGGTGAAGTGGTATTGCACAATAACAATGCCTATCTGGGGTTTGTTGGCGTACAACTAAACAGTCGTTTGTCTAATAATCGCTTGAAAAATGTCACTCGTCTGGATAGTGAAGCCGATGATCTCAAACTTGGAGAAAATCGATTTGATAGTACCTTTGTTATACTCGGAGTACATGACATGTACTTCAAGGATAAAGGATGGGATGTCCCTGTTACGCCGGTGATGACCCAGTTATACAAGTCTTTAAAGCCTGGCGGGCGCCTCGTCGTTATTGATCATAATAATGCCAAGGGTCGTGGGATCAAAGATGCTAAATCATTGCATCGAGTCGAATCCGCTGTTGTCGCAGCCGAACTGGAGAAAATTGGTTTTAAATTAATTATTGAATCAGACCTGTTAAGAAATCCAGAGGATGACTACAGCAAATCTGTATTTGCTCCGGAAATTCGCCGTAAAACCGATCGCTTTATATTTATCTTCGAAAAAGCCGAGTAATGCTCCATTAAAGACTATCGTCGTACTGCTCTATCTATAAACCCGATTTGAATTTATAATTCCTGTCGCAATAGCATTTGCTATAACAATAATTCATTCGCTAATGGAGAGCCGCTATGTTTGCGTTACGACGCTTCCTCTTATTAACTCTGGTATTTTTGTCGCTGACTGTACATGCCAAAGAAACATTTCAAATTGAACATCTGCCGCAATTAAAATCAGCAGGTAATCTCACCCTATCACCTAACGGCAAGACCGTTGCTTATACAGTATCTGCTCCGCGCGATATTCTCGCCGGTGATAAAGATGGTCGTGCAGATACGCACTTGTACATCATCAAAGGTAAGGGAGCGCCGACACTTTTTATCGGTGGCGAAGGCAGCATTTCCAGTCTGCAATTCAATGCTAATGGAGATACGCTTTATTTTAAATCCAAGCGTGGTGACGATGAGCACACCGCACTTTACTCGATATCCATGAACGGTGGTGAGCCACAAAAGGTTTACTCATACGAAACGGCGCTCGGTGATTATGCAGTTTCTAACGATGATAATGCTCTGTATTTCGTTGCCGGAGCAAAAGATGACAACAAGGACCTGAAAGACAAGGGCTTTAATGCATACGTTTTCGAAGAAAAAGATTCTCTGGATCAACTATGGCGTGTTGCTCTGGATAACGATGACGCGAAACCAGAATCCATATTCTCGAATGGTCATGTGTCCAACTTTGTTTTGTCTGATAACGGTAAGACAATTGTTGCTGCTGTAGCACCGACGCATTTGATTGATGATTATTACATGAAGCGTGATCTGGTGGTCATGGATAGTGCCAACGGCGAAGTGTCACAAACCATCGACATGCCTGGAAAGTTGGGTGGTTTCCACTTGTCTGCTAATGGCAAAAAATTAGCCATTAATGCGGCGACTGATATTCATGATACCTCTGACGGAGTGCTCATGGTAGCTGATGTTAAATCAGGCAAACTGACTCAACTCACTCAGGATGCCAAGCAACATATCGTTGATGTGGACTGGTATGGCAATGACATTCTAGCGGTGGTTCACCGTGGTGTTGAAAGTGCCTTGGTAGTTTATGAGACGGACGGTGACGTTGATAAAACATTCTCGATTTCAAAGGATCTTGTGATTCGCTCTGCTGCCACGGCTAATGGCGAAATTCGTTTCATTGCTGACAGTGCAAAATTCCCGAATGAAGTGTTTGCTGTGTCACGCAACAAAGACAAAAAGCTGACCAATCATAACGCCTTTTTGGCTGAATTAGACTTAGCTGAGCAATCGACCTTCACCTACACCGCGCGCGATGGTGAGACAGTTGAGGGACTATTGATCACCCCCGGTGGTGATATGCCTGAGGGTGGATGGCCGCTGATATTGACTGTTCACGGTGGTCCGGAAGCACACTTCAGTGATGGTTGGTTAACACGCTATTCCAATGCTGGTCAGTTTGGTGCCGCACAGGGTTATGCGGTGTTTTATCCAAACTACCGCGGTTCAACCGGGCGTGGTGTGGCGTATGCTAAGCAGCATCAAAATGACTACGCAGGTAAAGAATTTAATGATTTAGTCGATGGCGTAAAAGCACTGGCTGAAGCGGGCGTGATTAATAAAGACCGCGTAGGTATCACCGGCGGTTCATATGGTGGTTATGCTTCTATGTGGGGGGCAACAGCCCTTACTGAACACTTTAAAGCCGCAGTAGCTTTTGTCGGTATTTCAAATCAGGTATCGAAGTTTGGTACCAGTGATATTCCTAATGAGATGTATCTGGTTCACTCACTGAAATGGCCGTGGGATGGTGATAACTGGATGAATTTACTGCAGCGCTCTCCGGTATACCACACAGGGGATGCCAAGACTCCGATTTTGATCTTACACGGTGCGAAAGATACCCGTGTTCATCCGGGCCAATCAATGGAATTGTATCGCTTCCTGAAGGTACGGACTGAAACTCCGGTACGTCTGGTATTTTACCCTAATGAGGGTCACGGCAATCGCAATGCCGCCGCGCAGTACGATTATGCACTGCGGTTAATGCGTTGGATGAATACCTACCTTGCTGAGGATGCGACTCGTACCACGGAAATGCCTGCATTTGACTTGGGATTAGAAGAGAAGCTCAATAAAGACGACTAATATTTATATGGGCTGTTCAAAGGCACCTTCGGGTGCCTTTTTTATGCCCGTTGCCAAGCAGGTGATAATTTCATGATTTCACGGTGTATAGCACAAGACTCGGAATGTGCGCCTTTGAGATACCCTGAACTCATGAGAAATTCATTGGTAATTTCACCACCGGTGAATTTGAATGTTTTCTTAAATAATTTTACCCACGCTTCTTTACTCAGCGGGTGCTGCTTATCCAGCCAGGTCTTAAAGGAACCGAATTCCTCCTGTAGTTGAACAATGACACCGGCATTGTGAATCGCGGCTCTGATTTTCAGGCGGTTACGAATAATACCCGCGTCATTCAATAAACGCTGATAATCCAATTCGCCATAATTAGCCACAGTAGCGATATCAAAACCGGAATAGGCGAGGCGGAAGTTATCTTGTTTCTTCAGAATGGTTGTCCAATTGAGACCGGCTTGATTGATCTCCAAAATCAATCGGCCAAACAGTTCATTATCTGATTCAATTGGAAAGCCATATTGGGTGTCATGGTAATGCACATGAACATTGTCCTGCTCAAGAGAATTGACGTAATCACAATATGAGGCGGTAATCTGCTCTGCCATTTGTTACTCCAACACGGTTATTACAAAGTGGTTCGTTTGGTATTCAGATCTGAACATGATTCTGCATTATATTGAATCATAAATTTGTAAGATAAATATGCAATCGGTCACATTTATTCTGCGCATTATGTGCTAAGTTTAATTGAGGGAGAATGATTCTCCGCCCAGTAAGTGCTATACAACAGGAGCCAAAATGGCTAATACGATTCAAACCAATACCGCCTCGATTGCTGCTCAGCGTAATTTGCTAAACACAAATAACAATGTAAATACTGGCTATCAACGGCAATCATCGGGCTCGCGGATCAATAGTGCACGTGATGACGCAGCAGGTCTGTTCATTGCCAACCAATTGAG
>CAXRAF010000100.1:0-7779 GCA_964228485.1 Alteromonadales bacterium
GTTTGGGGCCCACTCAGTTCACCTAATTAACATCGGCCAGTTTGACCCATCTCCTGCTCAAGGCGCATTTAAAGATGTCCCTGCCAAGTGTTATGATGACTTGGAAGCCTGTTATAAAGCACTCAAAGAAGACGGCTACGAGTTCTTTATACTCGAACCGAAAAACAGTGAAATGCTTCACGAGGCGACGCTACCGAAAAAATCGGCGTTTGTTTTTGGCAATGAAGAATTCGGTATCAGTTTTAATGCTGATGACTCTCCTGAAATTAGGCGCATGGCAATTGCACAGTTTGGTAAGGTAGAGAGTTTAAATGTCAGTATCGCAGCATCTATTGTGATGTATCAATACACTGCGGCAATTTCAGCAGAGCAATCGGCCTCGTGAACTGAATAATACAACCGAAGCTAGCACTTTTGGTTCGTTATTGCGATTAATCCCAGCAGCTCTTTGACAAACTTAGCCGCCACCACGGATGTCATATTATCAATGTCCCGTGACGGATTATATTCAACCACATCCGCACCAATGATTTGGCATTCCTGATGTCGTAATTGATGAATAACATTAAGCACCTCTCGAACGCTCATACCGCCTGGCTCTCGATGTGATACACCGGGAGCATAGGCCGGATCGAGACAATCCATATCAATCGATATATACACTGGTCCACGAATATTCAGATTTATCTCATGCTCCTGCAGAAACATCATGTCATGGGTTTCAACCCCAAACTTCGCTATCTGTGCCTTTTGATGCGCATTTGCCGTGCGAATACCGAACTGCAATAGACGATTCACACAGCCTAGTTCCATGATCCGAGCAAACGGACAGGCGTGGGAATAACGGTCACCTTCGAATTCATCGTAGAGGTCGGGATGGGCATCAAAGTGCAGTATGGTTAGACTACTAAATTGCCCAGATAGCGCCTTGATAATTGGATAGGTAATCGCGTGGTCACCCCCCAAAGCGAGAGGGATGCTCCCGGATTTAGCGAGTTTGGTTATCTCATGCTCAATTTGCGCAATTGGTTGTTCACGCTCAGAAAAGACCATATCACCCATATCGGTCAGTAAATCAGCAGACAAAACATCCACTGCTGTCTCCGATGCACTGTTTGATGAAGGACAAAACATAGACTCGCGGATCAAAGCCGGAGCCTCAGCCGCACCTTTAAGGAAGCTCGAGTGATGATCGGAACCAATTCCCAGAAGTGCGACTTTACAGGTCATATTAGCAGCTTAGTTTATCGTTGGTTTCTCGAGATCATTGACCAGGGCATTACGCACGTTCTCAGTCAATTCTAAACAGTCAATGTGCATGTTCTCATGATCACATCCGGTGATAATTTTGGCGCCACCCACTGCATCGATAATCATGTTTGGCGTTAGTTGGAAACGCATGAAATGTACTGACGATGTTTTCTCATCATTTTCACGTTCAAGATCCTCATCTGCGATCGCAAACACTTTATCGTGCCCTTCAACTTGCATCCAGACTTGACGCTCGACACCGATGAGACCGGCTAACTTGACGCGACGCTCTGGTACATCATCAAATTCAAGCATGAATGTACACTTCCAGTTGTCACCGTCAGGGATTAATGGGTTGTAGGCATCTAGTTCATCCTGAATACCGTCGGCCTCGAAGACCTTTTCAATACGCAGCATTTCTTGAATTTGATAACGCAGTGTTAACTCATCTTCGAAAATCAATCGCGCGTTAGGTGTCAGATTCACATAACGATTTTTCTTGTGCTCTAATACCTTGCTACGAAACTCAGCACGCTTTTCTGCGTACTGCTCAAGAGACCATAAGTCTTGACGTGATAATGCCATGATTCACTCCTAGTGTTTATAAGCCGTATGCCATCCGTAACATGGTCATCGGATGGGTAGCTGAATCGATTTTAGATGAAATATTCGCCACATGTGTAGCCGCCATAGGGCAATCACTCATGAAATGATCGGGCTCAGCCTGATCAACTTTGCGCGCCACCGGACGGCCAATCTTAACAGCAGTGTCATAGGTTTCTTTCTTGACCGCATAGGTGCCATCGTGACCGGAGCAACGCTCTATTGGCATGACATTGGTGTCGGGTACCAAAGACAATAAATCTTTCGCCCGGTTGCCGATATTCTGGACGCGTAGATGACATGCCATCTGATAGCTTATATCACCGAGACTGGCTTTAAAGTCCGTGTTGAAAGCCTCGCCCTTGTGACGCAGATGGAGATATTCAAAAGGATCATAGAAGGCGTTCTTAACCTTCTGGACATCTTCATCATCTGGGAACATCAAAGGCAATTCCTGCTTGTACATCAAAACACAGGATGGCACAGGTGCGATCAGGTCATAGCCTTCATCAACTAGCTTCGCTAATACCGGGATATTTGCTTCTTTTGAGGCAATCACAGAGTCTAAATCACCCAACTCAAGTTTCGGCATACCACAGCACTTCTCCTTGGGAACCACGTCGATATGAATACCGTTATGCTGAAATACCTTGTAGAAGTCCTCGCCAAGTTGTGGTGAGTTGTTATTGCCATAACAGGTAGCATATAACGCGACTTTACCGGTGGTCGAACCAATTACTTTAGGCTCAATGGTCTTGGCCATCGGTTTTACGCGTTTCTTAAGCGTCTTACTATGATACTCAGGCACCGGCGCCTTGTGATGAACACCGAGAGTGCTCTCAAGCGTCTTACGAAATGTGGCATTTTTATTCAGTGCGTTGACTGTTTTGTTAACCACTGGTATGGTCGCTATTTTGGCAACGCCATCGGTATTTGATAGTACTTTGTTTCGAAAACTTGTGCCCTCTTTCTTAAAGTGTTGTGCTTTCGCGCGCAACATTAAGTGAGGAAAGTCGACATTCCACTCATGGGGTGGAACATAGGGACATTTCGCCATGTAGCACATGTCACACATGTAGCACTCATCAACCACCTTTTTATAATCAGCTTTATCAACGCCATCCACTTCAAAAGTATCTGACTCATCAATCAGATCAAATAATGTTGGAAAGGCATTACACAAACTAACACAACGACGACAGCCATGGCAGATATCAAAAACACGCTCCATCTCGCTTTCAAGCGCTGTTTGATCCCAGTACTCAGGATTCTTCCAGTCGATTGGATGCCGCGTGGGTGCTTCCAGACTACCTTCTCTGGTGGTTATTGAACTACTCATAAAATATCCCTTAAATTAATAAGAAGGCCTGGAAACCAGGCCTTTACTCAGATACTTGCTAGTATCAAATTAGGCGTCTAAATTATCGAGTGCCTTTTGGAAACGGTTTGCGTGGCTACGCTCCGCTTTTGCGAGTGTCTCGAACCAATCTGCGATTTCATCGAAACCTTCGTCGCGAGCTGTCTTCGCCATACCTGGGTACATATCAGTGTACTCGTGAGTTTCACCTTCAATAGATGCTTTTAGATTGTCAGCAGTATTACCCATTGGGAGACCAGTTGCTGGATCACCTACCTCTTCAAGGTATTCCAGATGTCCATGAGCATGGCCTGTTTCACCTTCAGCAGTAGAGCGAAATACAGCGGCTACATCGTTATAACCCTCAACGTCCGCTTTTGATGCGAAGTACAGGTAACGACGATTTGCTTGTGATTCACCGGCAAAGGCGTCCTTCAAGTTTTGTTCAGTATTTGAACCTTTCAATGACATTGTATGTCTCCTTCATTATTAACATTAATGCGTGTAACACGTGTGAGTATTTAATTCTCCAGATGACTCCGGAAAATATAATGTAAATATACGTGCGATAATACATTTTGTATAATCGAATGCAACAATGATATTGATAGGTAAAACCAATAAGAGATAGATAATTATATTATCTGAACTTATGCATATTGATATTGTGAGATAATTCAAAATCTATATCCGCAAGACCTCATATATTTGGGGTGGTCATTGAATTTTTTTTCAGTTAACATCGATACATAAATTATTTGAGAGCCACCAGTGCATAGCGACTCAGTCAGTAGTAGACCAAACCCTATCAATCTCCCATGGCTCCTTGTTGGGGTTACCATTGCATGTCTCCTAAACTATTACTCTATATCATTTTTCTCGACATCTGAGCTTATCCTAGGCAACAGTGTTGCAATTGTCTTTTTATTATTCTTCGGACCATATCAAGCTTTTATAATCTCAATTATTTCAGGTTTGGTAACATTTCTTCATTGGGACATTCCAATCAATATAATACCCATGACCATTGAGATTTATGTTCTACATTGGGCCATAAAGAATTATAAAAACCCTTTGTTCTACGGTCTGTTATATTGGGCGACTGCAGGGCTGCTAATAACTGCAATTTTGGTGTCTCAATTTTCAACATTCTCAGATGTCATAACTTATGCCCTTATTATCAAATACCCAATAAACGGCATATTAGAAATCACACTCGGATTTAGTGTCGCCATAGCCATATCATATTTATCCAAGCAACCGATGAAGTGGCAGCAACGGAGATTTTCCTGTCTACTGGTTACCCGGGCATTTTTACTATCGACAATCGTCTGTTTCACCATTGTTATGTACGGTTTACATTTCGTGCAACAAACTACATTAAATGAAATAGAGGCTTACCTTTCAATACGCTCAAAAGCCAAGGCTAACAGCATACAAACATACATAACTGAACATCAACACCTGCTTGCCAGTGCCGCTAATAACCCCGTTGTCGTTGAAAATTTAGCTGCCATCAATAGTTCATTAATTGCGATGAATAACAGTCATCCTGGTGTCCTGACCATGTTAATGGCCGATTACGAGGGCATTATTCAGGCCGCTGCCCCCGCTGAAGTGCTTCAAAAATCTCTCGACTCAGGCATCAACAGCATTGCAGATAGAGACTACTTCAAAGTACCCATACAAACAGGTAGACCTTATGTGTCTGATGTCTTCAAGGGTCGCGGGTTTGGTGATGACTACATCGTAGCTGTATCACACCCCATCATAAAAGATGGGCGAATCACCGGTATACTGGAAGCCTCCCTAGATTTATCGATGTTCAAATCACTTGATAAACGCTACGTCTCTGAAACTGAAGGCGAAATAATTTTAGACAGTAAGCTCACGCGCGTATATTCATCTGTAGCTCTTAATTGTGAGGCTCCGTGTGATATTGGGGGGTCTGAGTTATCCGAGGAAATCAACAACGCTAATTACTCATCATTCACAGCTGAAGACGGTATCACATACTATTTCTCAGCCACTAAAATTCCGAATTTAGAATGGACTACAATCAGTACTATCCCAAGAGATTATGTTTTCAACAAAATTAACAAACTGATGTTTAGCGCTACAATGCTGCTATTTGTCGTTTTGTTTATCATTCATCCATTGTCGACACTAATCGTAAGGAAAGTAAGTGAGCCACTAGCTAGGCTCGCTGATGACTTACACCGAGCTAACAGCCCTTTGGAATTGAAATTAGACAACGAAAGTTATGGAAATATTGAAGAAATATCTAACATGACCTCAAAACTCTCCGAGTTTACATCGAAAACTAAATCATTACTCAAACAACTGGATGAATCGAATCTTGAAAACCAACAAATCAACGAGAGTTTAAAGGTTCTTAACGAACATTTGGAATTGCTTGTTGATCTCAAAACGGAAGAACTCAACGCAGCATTGGAAACAGCTAAAGATGCAAGTCTGGCAAAGTCAGAATTTTTAGCCAATATGAGTCACGAGATCAGAACACCCATGAATGGCATCATTGGTATTTTGGAGGTTTTAAAACGTACCGAGTTAGACGGCGAGCAACAAAAATACCTCAGATTAGCTGATTCCAGTGCCAACACCTTGCTTCTTTTACTAAATGACATACTCGATTTGGCTAAGGTGGAATCTGGCAAACTTGCACTGGAGTCTGTGACTTTTAATATCGAGGAGCTCGTTTCGGATACATTCGAGTTTTACCAGACAAGCCACAGCAACGCTGATTTGAAACTATCCCTAGAAATGGACACAGGGCATGCCTGGCTATTAGGTGATCCTCTTCGACTAAGACAGGTCCTCAATAACTTGATTGGCAACGCACTTAAATTTACCGAACAAGGCCATATTCGTATTAATATGATGCGGACAGAAAATGACGACAGCGTCACGTCTCTCATTAGTATCTCGGACACTGGGATCGGAATAGCAGATGACAAATTATCCGAGCTATTTGAGAGTTTTACTCAGGCTGATACTTCAACGACACGTATATATGGCGGTTCTGGACTAGGACTAAGGATTTGTCAGCAACTTATGGATCTGATGGATGGTGAACTCAGTGTTGAGAGTGAAGTCGGCAAGGGAAGTACATTCACCATTAAATTTTCATGTCGCAAGAGTGAGGCAGTCACTCAGTCAGCTGCTAAAGATGTTGCGGGTTCAAACAATCTCCATGGTGTGACTGTACTCGTGGTAGAGGATAATGCGATTAACCAAACAGTTGCTGAGGCAATGCTCAAGAAACTCTCTGTTGCGAGTGTAACAGCCACGAATGGTCAGGAAGCCATCGAACTACTGGCTAAAAATGAAGACATTGATATCGTGTTAATGGATTGCCAGATGCCAGTGATGGATGGTTATGAGTCAACACGTCAGATAAGAGCAGGCAAATCTGGTGATAATCATAAAACCCTACCGATCATTGCCATGACTGCGAATGCCTTAAAGGAAGACCGTGAGCGGTGTCTTGATGCTGGAATGAACGATTATCTATCTAAACCCATCACGTTGGCGGCCGTAAAGGATAAAATTACTCTAGCGCTCGATTCCATCGAAACATAACTTGGAAACGAACATCTTGACTCAACAGAACCTCTAATTCAGACGTTGTTTTAGGTATTGATGCCTAAACTTCAAGTACTTAACCATGCTAGATATGTATCAGGCGGGCATGATAGACTGAGGTACCATTTACTCATAAGCAAATCGCCATGTTTATCAAGAAAATTCTGCTAGTAGTATTCACTTTGTTGTTCCTCAATGGCTGTCAATCAGCCTACTATTCGGCTATGGAGAAAGCCGGTATTCACAAGCGCGACATACTTGTTGACCGAGTAGAGGACGCGAAGGACACGCAAGAGGAGACCAAAGAGCAATTTAAATCTGCACTTGAGAAATTCAAATCAGTTCGTCAGTTTGACGGTGGGGATTTAGAAGATATCTATAATACGCTCAATGGCGAGTTAGAGACGTCGCAGGGTTTGGCTGACGATATTCGTGGACGTATTGAATCGATAGAGGATGTTTCAGAAGCATTGTTTGACGAATGGGCAACTGAAATAGAGCAATACACCAATGCCAGTCTGAAAAGTAAGAGTCAGACAAAACTTCGTCAGACAAAACGCGAGTACAGTAAGCTTATCAAGGCGATGAAGAAAGCTGAGTCGAGCATCCAGCCGGTACTGAGTATTTTCAATGACCAAGTGTTGTATTTAAAACATAATTTAAATGCCCAGGCGATCCAGTCTTTAGAGGGTGAATTGGATGAAATCGAATTAAACGTCTCACGCTTAATTAAAGAAATGAATCGCTCTATTGACGAGGCCAATAGCTTTATCTCCAGTATGAACACTGGGGCATAGATTCAGGTACCACAGAATGTTCTGCGCACCAACTGCTCTGGTCTAGGTGCGCAAGCCAAGTCAGCATACTCGTGATTCACAACATACGGCTCTCTATCAGCCAGTTGTAGTCTGTTGAACAATTCAAAGTCTCCCTGATATGCCTCATTAATAGCCTGCTCTATG
>CAXRAF010000101.1:0-32105 GCA_964228485.1 Alteromonadales bacterium
GTCAAAGGTTGAGAACCCTGTCAGTTGTAGGCTTCCACTCACCGTTGTAGTTTCTTGAGCAAATACGCCGACGTCTCTGATAACATAATAATGATCATCATTACTCGTACCGAGTGGTCTTGCACGATATCCACTTCCCAATGATACTGCAACAAAGGTATTTCCACTTGGTCTCGGGACAATAGATATATCAGGAGTGTAATAGAAGCGACGGTTACATGACTCAGCCGTACAAGCTGTTCCATCTGCTGCAGTTTGAATCTCAGCAAGTAGACCACCCTGTGACAATGTTGCCGGATCACTGCCATCCCAATCAGTATCAATATCAAAGCGGAATACTTGTCCAAGCGTATCTGAAACATATAAATGTTCAAAATATCCAGGCTTTCTTGGATCGATCGCTTTCACATCTGCGGGTACAGAATTCATTAGAGTAATAGATCCTGCCTGGGTGTATTGCTGAGCATGACTCCTAGCATCCCAAATCTTGGCTCCCGTCAATGCATTTGCCATATAGACTGTTCTACCCGATGTGTCTGGGCTTGGTGAACCACCATCTGGATTAACAGCTGTTGGATCCTGATTAGTATCATAACCCCCACCAAAGACCATCGCTAGATCGTAGATTGTTCCATCTGTGTCAGTTAGAGATCCAGCCTCAGTAGCAAGTTTGGCGATGACTGGCTTTGACCATGTCTGTCCAAGTTCATCATAGTCATCACCAGGTGAAGAGGGATTAGGATCATTGATGACAAACATTAATTCAGGTTGGTCATGATCTGTTATGTCGAAGGCATAATAGCTTGAGCCACCTCTGCGAAGTCCGACGTACAAATAGACTCTTTCGCCATCTTGCACATCATCTGCACAATCACCGTTTATATCATCAATGTATACAGTAATAGAGCCATCAACTCCATATTCATGAGACTCAGGTAGTCTTGCTTCATTCTGAACGTAATCCCTGACGTTATTTAATAATTCTTGGGGGATAAATGACCATTCCTCAGTGCCATCATTAGTATAAAATGCATGAAGAAATCCATGATTAGTTCCGACAAAAACCATGTCGAATTCCTCTATTCCACCACTACCGTCCTCTTGTCTATAGGTGAGTATTGTAGGTTTTGAATGAAGCGGGTCACCAACAATATTATGATAACCACTAGCAACGGTAAAATTACCTGAAGAGTCTACATCGACATTTTGCCCCATTATCCAAGATAAGACTGCACTGCTCTGTGAGGCACTAGAGGTTCCCAATAGAGTCTCCCAATCACTACTCGGACCACCACCGGGAGATGTATTGGTTGTATTAACCATATTGTTGCCTGATGGGGTTATGTTGGTATCACCTGTAAGATTGCTGAATGTTACTCGAGATGAGCTACTAAAATCTAACTGCTCTGCAGCGCCCCCCTTGCTTGCATCATTGCCATCAGCTTCTGCTGACCACCAGCTCTGTGCAGACTCAACAAATACGTCAGCCCCAGTCTCAATGGCTGCAACATCATTATTATCAAGAATCGTATCGCCAAAAATACGGTAACGTTTTACATTACCCGGCCATATAGCAAATGCCTCTGGCCTGAAAAGAGAGAAGTATAATTCATCACGATGGGTCAAACGATTAGATTGGTTTACGGTAATACCTGCAGATACAAATGAGGTATTTACCTTAGCCAGACTAGTGATCAGAGTTTCGAAAGCTGCTTCTAGAGCTGGACCATCCTCTGCGATGAGAAACATCCCATCCCCTGCTTCAGCAACTGCCCTACCGAAAGAATACTTATTCTCATTGTCAGCACCAAAATGAATCGCATGAGTGACAATCAATTGATCCTCATCAATAGACGGATTGATGTCATTGTTTGCAAGATATTCTGATAGGGCTATCGAACAATCTTCACCATCATTGTCGGAGCAGGTTTGCCCTGTAATAGCAGCAATTCGTGATTCAACATATGCTCCATCGTCCATTGGTGATGGAGCACCATCACTTAACAATACAATATTATTTGTTGAGCATTGACCCATTGGTGGAGCAATGTAAGTAGGTTCGGGCGCTCCCGTTGCAGTACTGGCAGGAACAATAGTCTCACCTTTACATGTTCTGTGATCAGGATAATTGGCTAAACAAACTGTTTCATTTCTAGGAGAGCCATAGTCAAGAGCACCATCAGTATATGACAAGGGATGACTAACGCGGTTTGTCGTTCGAGTCGGATCACCGCGATACCCACCATAATTAACAGCACCCGCTGTGTAGTATTCATATCCCTCTAAATAAGTTTCTGTTGTCGGTTGATTACTTACTAATTTGTAGTCGTCAATAGCCGCTTTTACTTCTTCTCGAATCGAGGCACCATCATAGTAACCAACGTAACTAACAAATAATCTAGCAGGTGATGCTGAATCGGCAGATTTCAATCTTCTTGTAGTACCTGGTGAGGATGTCAGCTTTAATGCAATATTATTATTAACTCCATTATTTGACCAACTACCTAATCCAACAATTTGAGTTATTAGTGCACTAATATCTGGACTTCTAATAGTGTCATTAACAGTCCAGTTTCCATCAGCGCTTCCATTTCCATCAGTATCTGTTGACTCATTCCAATTCACTGTAGTTCCAACTGCCTCAGCAGAAAAGCCATCAGCCCATGTCGTGAAAGAGGGATCCTGTAGTGCGCCAATCGTCGTGGAAAATGCTGAGCTGTCAGTATCCTTCACATCCATTGTGAAGTAGGCATCATACACAACTGCACTATTAGGTATATTCAAATCTCTGAACAATAAACCCACCGCTAAAGTATCTGGATTAGCACCAGTTAGGTCCTCAACACTAAGATCTAAATCACTGGCATCAGCAGAAAGTCCATTAACAGTATCCTCAGCATCATCCGATAAATCATCAAGAGTAACTGCAACTGTGTTGGCAAAACATCCTTCACCAGCGGCTGAATCAATCGTGCTATCATCCCATTCAATGTAAAGGCTAGGAGCATAATCGGTTACATTAACGAGATCGCCATTAATATCAACCTCCATGTAATCAACTGTTGATATGGTTCTAGTTCCCCCAAGAGACAAGCTATCAGCTGTAATCAACACGTTAATATCATTACCACCACACCAATTTGCTCTATTTACTATGGTATTTATCTCAGTGGTTATTTCTGGGGATGATTTTGTTGCACGATCTGAACCATCTAAAACAGACCAAATGTCATCTCCAGTTCCAGAAACAGGCCAAGCAACCGAAGTCGCTCCCCTGCTCAGCAATGTTTCTGGTGTAGTTGTATCGAAATCGGTTGCATCATCAGACTGCTCGACATAGATATCAAATTCACCCGCAGCATCTTCATTCACAGTGATTGTATTTGATACAGTAAATCTTAGTGTAGCGCGAGTTACTGTTGCGCCCTGTGGAATATTTACATTCTCAAATCTAAATGCGGCAACTTGATCAGTAGCTCCGAGTACAATGTCTGTTGCATTCGTATCCATAAGCCCTGAGCTAATCACTTGAGTTATGTCATTGTCACTGCCGGTCAATACTGTAGTTACTGGCGCTACATCTAGAGGCGTACTCGAGAGATCAACAATTGGATAAAGAACAGGCCCACCTGGCTTTGAGAATCGCATCAAACCCATATTGACTCGATCCTCTGTATCTGCGATGTTTTTCAATATACATTTCAACGAGCCAATCTTAGAGGAATCAGCACAGCCTGCTGGTGGAGTGGTTCCGCCACTCATGGTACCACCAGTACTCATGATAAAGAGTAGATTAGGTTTCTCTTGATTTGCAGGTGGGTCTGCATAAAATATTTCTGTATCAGCTGCCTGAACTGCTATGCCCGACAATGCTGCGTAAGTACTGACAAAACCCAAGACTATTAATTTTGAAATTACATTTTTCATACTAATCACCATAATGTCGCTTAGCAGGGACCCTGCAGTGAAACCCATTGATCAATTACAGCTGTTGTCTGATCCACCTTGCCTTCAGCCTGCATGCTTAAAATATGACAGGATACTTTCTGTTTACCTAATCCTAGGCTGTATTTCGGACATGAGCCCGGACAACCCTCGTAATTAACTCGATTCTTAGCCACAGTAGCTACTGAGTCTAAGTAGACTTCTGAATCTGCGGCCTCGCAATCCACACTAGTATTAATTATTTGGTTACCGCTTTCATCGGTTATTGAACTCAACACTGAGCCAGTATCATCTAGGCAATATTCAACATAACTATTGGTATCGAGTGGAATAAAATTGGCTGTATATGCGGTACGCCGGTCTATTTCTGCTTCAGTTGATGCAGGAGCATTTATGTTGTAATTATACTCGGCAATATATCTGTCCATAGCACTCTCTGCGGCATTAAATGCCATTTGACTTATTTGAGCGTTAGCAGACATGCGCTCAGAGAGACCTGAGTCTTTGAGAGCTGTCACGCCGATTAAAGTGAGAATTAAGAGGAAAATAAGTGCTGTAAATAGTGCTGCACCCGTTTGCCTATTTTTATACTTAGCCATCATTAAAACGCCTGTGGTTTATTAGGTAGTAAAATAGTTTTTGTAAATGATCTTCTGAGTGCCCGATCGTTCTGAGCAGCAAAGGTTGTATCTAATAATTGATATGTGTTGGTGTTATTCTGCTCGAGTGGTTCATTTGTACTACGTAGTAATAGAGCAATTCTGACAGTAGCTACCAATTCCTCATAGCCGCCAATGCTCGCGGCATTGACATAGCCGTCTACAATACCGTCTTGTGTACCGGTAAAAGATTCAACGCCGTATAGAAGTTGTAAAGATTCGACACCCTCAATGAGCTCTCGGCCGTTACAAACTAGTGCACCGATTCCATCGCCATCGGTATCGGTGATTGAGTAGGAATTTACGATGAGTTCACCATCCGGAACAAAAGCACCATCACAGGTATAGTCCGCATCAACTCCATCCTCGGTATCTGATTCATATCTTATCGTGATAGCATCACTACTATTAAATCCCGTGCCATTCGAGCTGCCGGAGAAATCTATGTGTGCATCTAGAGTACCTAAATCCACACCGGGATCAATGTTACTCCAACCAGCGCGCTGTAGATCTTTTTCGAGAAGAGCCAAAATAAATCTACCTTTGTCTTGCACCTCAATGACTGAGGATTGGAAGTTATTTGTTCGGCTCGCGCTGAGGTAAATCTGCATTACGCCGAGTAACAATATCAGTCCAATTACACCGGCGATCATTAATTCTAGTAGGGTGTAGCCACTTTGCTGCTTTGAGTTAATTACTGAGTTGGTTCTGAAGTTGTTATATTCTCTCATGGCACTATATCCATAATCACACAGCCAGCATTAGCTTGAGCGATTGGATTGCTCTCTGCTGCTAATTTATTTCTACAACGGGCATTCAATTGATTTGCATTTTGAATCTGCCCAGCTTCAACATTTGCATTGCTAATTGGCCAGATAACATAAATGGTATAAACCGAGCCAGGAGAACAGGCATCAGCATCGTTTGCGATTGCATATGTTGGATTCGACTTGTCTGCACAGTCTACGTAAAGTAGTGAACCTGCTGGTAATAATCTCCCAGTAGTTGTATCAGGATTCATTTGACGTCGTATGTCTGTTATGTCAGCGGTTGCTCGACAATTGATACGTTCTCTGAAGCTTGTCTCATCAACAGCTGTATTCGGATCATCGCATTCTGTAGCTGATAAGACAAAAGCGGGTATTTGTTCGGCGTTATTATAGTTAGAGGTGCTATATAGGTTATATTCAGTATCAGCTGACATTAGTGGATATTTGTCCATTGATAGATTAACGTATTTTCGATTAGCTCTCATTCTAGATGATAAATCTTCAGCTATCGCGAGCGCCTGAACCCTGATCTGGGCTTCTTGGTTACTCGACAGAGCTACGGACTGCATTGCGGCCATACCAAGCAATCCTATAGCCAGAATCAAAATGGCTATCATGAGCTCTAGTAGAGAGAATCCTTGTTGCTTGATTTGCATTAACAACCTCCCGTGCCTTTGGTGACATTGGTAGTACCCGCAGCACTAACCGTAACTGTGCGGGTAAAATCAATACTCGAATCACACACAAAAAACGTGAATGTTGTCGGTGACTCACTTAAATCGCGATAACCATCACTCGTGAATCTCAGGCCATTTGAGCGAACATTGGCATCTGAAATAGTGATTTGAAGGTCGCCTTCTAGCTCATAAGTCATAATGGCTGAGGGGGTTGTCGTTGTCAGAGGTATGAAAGAAACTGTCCAGCCATTGTCATTCCCCACCACTGTCGTGGTGGTTCGACGGGCAATAGCCTCGTTTCTGGCATAGTTAATGGCACTCACCAGATTGTTGGCAGCACTAGTCATACGATTATTTTCAATAAAACTGGTTAGGGGTGGTGCGGCGAGACTGATGGCGACCACAAGGATCGAGATGGTTATCAACATCTCTACCAGCGAGAAGCCCGATTGATTGTTCTTATGTGTACAAAACATGCTTGGATTCCATAGTATTTTGCTACGGAACATCATGCATAAGCCCTAGGTCAAGGGCAACTGAATGTCGATTAGCGGTAGATTGCTTCCGATAAGCGGTAATTAACGCAATTCTGCGGGGAGGACAAATACCATATCTTCGGTGGATGCGCGGTCATCAGGGCGCTTCAAACCACCCTGCTGCTCTAATCGCTCAATGACTTCATCCACTAACACTTCTGGCGCCGATGCACCGGCTGTGACACCGACTTTACTAACACCCGCTAACCAGTCTGGTTTGATTTCTGTGGCATCATCGATCAGATAACTTTGACGATCACATTGCTGAGCCAGCTCTACCAGACGATTTGAGTTAGATGACGCAAGAGAGCCTACCACCAAGATCAATTCACACTCATCAGCCAGCTTTCTGACAGCATCCTGTCGATTCTGGGTTGCGTAACAGATGTCCTCGTTCTTCGGTCCTTGAATCGCCGGCCACTTCGCTTGCATGGCCTCAATAATGGTTTTGGTCTCATCCACAGAGAGCGTGGTTTGAGTCACGTAGTGAACGCGAGTAGGATCTCTCAATGCTAGCTTCTCGACGTCCGCAACAGTTTCGACTAGATAAATACCCGCTTCATCGCAGTCGTATTGCCCCATCGTGCCCTCAACTTCAGGATGTCCAGCGTGACCAATTAGTACACATTCTTCGTTACGGCGGGCATAGCGCGCGACTTCCATATGCACCTTTGTCACTAGCGGACAGGTGGCATCGAAGACTTTAAACTCGCGCTCTTTGGCTTTCTTGCGTACCAATTGAGAAACACCATGAGCACTGTAAATCAGAGTACTGCCCTCAGGCACTTCATTCAGATCCTCAATGAAGATAGCCCCTTTGGCACGCAGGTTGTCCACCACATACTTGTTGTGTACAACTTCATGTTTGACATATATCGGTGCACCAAATAAATCCAGTGCTCGATTAACGATTTCAATGGCACGATCAACACCGGCACAGAATCCTCGCGGACTAGCTAATACTATCTCCATACTAGTTAGCCCCCTCTTCTTTGCTATTCGGCGCTTTATCTTTTGCTTTTGGCTCGGGATTGATGAAGGTATCAAGGATTAATAACACCGCGCCACAGCTAATTCCAGCATCGGCAATATTAAATGCCGGCCAGTGGTACCCATTCACATGCCAATCAATGAAATCAACGACATAGCCATAAACTGCGCGGTCATAAAGATTACCGAGAGCGCCACCCAGAATGAGCGCAAGTGATAATGCCAGCAACTTTTGCTGCGCTTGCAGTCGCGTCAACCACACTAACAACACCACACTGATCACCGACGTCACAGCGAGTACAAACCAACGCTGCCAGCCAGGCTGATCACTCAGAAAGCTGAATGCGGCACCGTAATTATGCACATGTACCAGATTAAAGAACGGTAGTAACAGCTGACGCTCACCGAGCACAAAGTTATCCTGGATCCACAACTTAGTTACCTGATCGAGGGCAAATACAGCCACACTAATCAGCAGCCAAAGTTTCCAATTAAGTGCGCCGGACTGAGTCATTACACAAACTCGCGCGTCTCACCATCACCACCAACATTCGTCACACAACGGCCACAAATGGTTGGATGCTCAGGGTCAAAGCCAATATCCTCAACACGATGCCAGCAGCGCTCACACTTTTCGTGCTCAGATTTACTGACAGCAAGCGCGACACCTTCGATATCAGTTGCCACAGCATGAGCTGGTAGTTGCTCGATTGCCTTGATTTGAACTTTTGAGGTGATTAGAGCAAAGCGAAGCTCTTGTAGCATAGGCGCTAACTCAGCAGAAATTGTCTGGTTCAGATATAGCGTAACTTCCGCTTCAAGAGAGCCACCGAGTTTACCTTCATTTCGTTGTGTCTCGATGAGTTTGTTGACAGCTTCTCGGATACTCGCCAGAAGTTGCCATGTCTCGTGACCCACTTTCGCGTCATCTGATAATGCCGATAAGTGCTCATACCATTCTTCTGTGAAAATGGTTTCTGTTCGCTCACCCGGCATAGCCTGCCAGATCTCATCAGAAGTGAATGGCAATATCGGTGTAATCCAGCGCACCAGAGCTTCGAGAATATGAAACATCGCAGTCTGACATGAGCGATGGGCATGCGAGCCTGTTTTCGTGGTATATTGACGGTCCTTGATGACATCAAGATAGAAGCTGCCCATCTCACCGGCACAGAAATTATGCACCTTTTGCACTACCGACAAGAACTGGTAATTATGAAAATCAGCCTGAACTTCCAGTTGCAATGCATGGGCACGATCAATGGCGTATTGATCCAGCGGTAGCAATTCAGCAAAGTCGAGTAAATCAGAGGCAGGGTCGAAGCCATTTAAATTTGATAACAGAAAGCGCGCCGTATTTCGGATACGACGATACGTATCTGCTGTACGTTTTAAGATTTCATCAGAGACAGCAATTTCTCCCTGATAATCGGTTCCTGCGACCCACAAGCGCAGAATATCAGCGCCCAGACTTGAGGTAACTTCCTGCGGCGCAACCACATTACCGCGCGACTTAGACATCTTCTCGCCGTTACCATCTACGGTGAATCCATGGGTCAAAACGGCCCTATAAGGCGCCTCGCCCTTGGCCGCTAATGAGGTCAATAATGATGACTGAAACCAACCTCGATGTTGATCTGAACCTTCCAGATATAAATCTGCCGGACTATTCAGATGCTCCAACTGATCACACACAGCGGCATGACTGACCCCGGAATCGAACCATACATCCAAGGTATCCATGACCTTCTCATATTCGTCAGCCTCAGGACCTAACAGCTCATCAAGCGACAAATCAAACCAAGCCTGAATACCTTCTTGCTCGACCTTGTCAGCAACTTTCAGCATTAGCTCGAAGGTTCTCGGATGCAGCTCATTGGTTTCTTTATGCACTAACAGACTCAATGGCACACCCCAGGTTCGCTGACGTGAGATACACCAATCCGGTCGATTCCCGATCATCGATTCAATGCGTGCCTGACCCCAGTCCGGGACCCACTGCACATTAGGAATAGTTTCCATGGCTAAATCACGCAAACCCTTTTTCACCATACTAATAAACCATTGCGGTGTGGCACGGAAGATAATTGGTTTTTTGTGTCGCCAACAGTGTGGGTAACTGTGATCGTAGCTCTCATTGGCGAGTAATGTCCCTTTTTCAGCAAGGGCCGCCACTACATCATCATTTGCCTTGAAAACAAACTGACCGGCGAAACGCTCAGTCGATTCCAGAAACACACCATTACCGCCAACCGGGTTATTCACCGGCAAATCATACAACTTACCAACCGCATAGTCCTCCTGACCATGTGCAGGGGCGGTATGGACACAGCCAGTACCGGAATCGGTGGTGACATGGTCGCCCAAAATCACCGGCACCTGTTTGTCATAAATTGGGTGCTTGATCGTTAGCATCTCCAACGCAGCACCGTTCACTTCAGCCAGAATATTAGCCTTGCCTAGTCTGTAGCGCTCAAGACAAGTCTCCATGAGCTCTTTGACAAGGATCAATCGTTTAATTCTTCCCTCAGCGTCACTTGCCTCAACTAATACATAATCAAGCTCTGGGTGCACTGTGACGGCTTCATTGGCTGGAATGGTCCAAGGGGTTGTGGTCCAAATGACAACAGCAAAGCCGGATGCATCATTCAGCTGACTGACTTCGGCTAGACGCTCCTCATCAACTACGTTGAATGCCACATCAATAGCCGGTGAGACCTTGTCTTGATATTCAACCTCAGCTTCGGCCAAGGCTGAGCCACAGTCGGTACACCAATGGACTGGCTTGAAGCCCTTATGGAGATGATTATTGTGCACAATCCGTGCAAGCGTGCGGATAATTTCAGCTTCATATGAGAAGTTCATGGTCTTGTAGGGGGTATCCCACTCGCCCATGATACCGAGGCGGATGAAGTCTTTGCGTTGGCCGTCTATTTGACGCTCGGCATACTCGCGACATTTTTTGCGAAATTCTGCCACCGGTACCTTTACACCGGCCTTGCCGATTTTCTTCTCAACATTTAACTCAATCGGCAAACCGTGGCAGTCCCAACCGGGAACATACGGCGCATCATAACCATCAAGTGTTTTATGACGAATGATAATATCCTTTAGAACCTTGTTCACAGCATGGCCGATATGTATATTGCCGTTAGCATAGGGCGGGCCATCATGCAGGATAAACTTTTCACGACCTGCTCGCGCAGAGCGTACTTTGTGGTAAAAGTCCTCATCCTCCCAACGCTTTATCATAGCCGGCTCACGATTAGCGAGATTGGCCTTCATGGCGAAACCGGTCTTTGGTAAATTGAGTGTCTCTTTGTAGTTTGTCATAGGTTCTTTATTGATTATTAAATATTAAAAACGTCTTTTGCTTGCTGGCTGTCCAACGCGATTTGTCGCTGTAATTCAGCAAAGTCACTAAATTTCTTTTCAGCACGAATAAAACGTACGAATTCTACTGTAATATGCGCGCCATAGATATCTTTATCCCAATTATAAAGGTGGACTTCAAGCTGCAGTCGCTCGCCACCGAGTGTCGGTCGGGTACCAATGTTTGCCACACCATAAATGGGTGGCTGATCGGGAGATGATGTCATGGTCACCGACACGGCAAACACCCCGTTAACCGAGCTCTTCTTGCGATGTAATAATACATTCGCTGTTGGAAACCCAATTGTACGACCGCGCTTATCGCCATGGACGACCTTGCCAGAGATAATATAGGGTCTACCCAACAAATTCTTAGCTCTTTCGAGATTATTCTCAGCCAAACTCTGACGCACATAGGTCGAGCTAATGCGCACGCCATCGAGCGACAAGGTGGGAGTGTTCTCCAAACCATACCCGCCCTCATCAGCATGCGCTTTCAGATAGTCATAATTACCCTGTCGTTTGTAACCAAAATGGAAGTCATCACCAATGATCAGATGCTTAACCGCCAATTTTCTGACCAGGATATCCTTGACAAAATGTTCATGGCTCATCTGTGAGAAGGACTGACTGAACTTAACCAGAATCAGTTTCTCAATGCCATAATTACTCAGAAAATTAATCTTATCGCGAAATCGGCTTAATCGGGCAGGCGCAACATCAGGTCGAAAAATCTCCTCCGGGTGAGGGTCAAAGAACATTACCGCTGACGGCAGATTATGCTCCTCAGCACAGTGCAACAGACGGTCAAGGATTGCCTGATGTCCCCGATGAATACCATCGAAGTTACCGATGGTCAGGACACAGCCATCGTCAAAGCCAGACAGGTTGTGCAGACCGCGTATTAACTGCATTGCAACTGGTTCTTGTACTGAAAAAAGCTGATTATATCGAACCCATGACACATAACATAGTCTGCTTAGGCTATTCTTTGTGGGTCAGATGCTGCCAACGCACACCTGAGACAAATAAAGCAACCGCAAACGCTACAAATGCCGCCGCAATTGTTGTGAATAAGGAAAATGCGCGAGAGCCCAGATTGCTTGTTTGCCACAGTTCAATGGCTGGATTGAATTCCAGAATGACAAAAACCAATACTGCACAAGCTAAGATTAGTTGTAAGCCATATTTGAGCCACTCTGCACCAGGTGTATAGTAATTATTTCGGCGTAAATACACATATAGCAATCCAGCATTAAGAATGGCTGAGATGGATGTCGCAAGTGCCAATCCAACATGGCCGAGCGGCTTGTAAAGAAGCAAATTCAAGCCGATATTCGACAGCATGGCAACAATGCCAATTTTCACCGGTGTCTTGGTATCTTGGCGCGCATAGAAAGCCGTCGCGAGTACTTTTATCAACATAAAGAACGGTAAGCCCAGACTATAGGCAATCAGACTCATCGCTGAGCGGTTAGCATCCTCGAGAGTAAAGCTACCATGTTGGAATATTGTCAGGATCATCGGCTCGGCCAGCATAGCCAAGCCAATGGCTGCTGGTACGCCGATGAGCAACACCGTCCGCACACCCCAGTTGAGCGTCTTCTGATACATGCTTTCCGATGCTTCGGCCATCTGTTGTGACAAACTGGGCAAGATCACAGTTGCGATAGCTATCCCAAATACACCCAGCGGGAATTCCAACAATCGATCAGAATAATACAACCAGCTGATCGAACCGGTAACCAAGGTGGTTGCCAGCATGGTATCGATCAGGAGATTAATCTGCGCTACCGAGACACCAAATAGCGCAGGCACCATCAATTTCACAACGCGTTTAACGCCCGGATCACTCCAACCCCATTGTGGTTTCGGCAATAATCCCTCGCGCCACAGAAACGGCAGTTGGATAACCAGTTGCAGAATACCGGCGATAAAGATAGCCCATGCCAGCGCCTTGGTCGGTTCTGGCATACCCGGGGCAAATATCAGAGCCGCAGCAATGATCGAGAGATTTAAAAGCACCGGTGTGATGGCAGGAATCGCGAATCGTTGCACAGAATTTAACAGAGCACTACAAAAGCCTGCCAGCGAGATAAACAGAATATAGGGGAAGGTGATTTTTAATAACTCATCCGCGAGTGCAAACTTTTCCGGTTGATCAATGAAACCAAACCCAAAACTACTGACTAGCCATTTCGAACCAATGACACCCAGCACAGCCACAACAAACAGTATCAGACCCAGTGTGCCGGCGATACGATTGATAAATGAAAACAGTACCTCTTTGGAGTGGTTAAATTGAATATCTTTTAACACTGGCACGAAGGCCTGCGAGAAAGCGCCCTCAGCAAATAATCGCCGTAAAAAGTTGGGGATTTTCTGGGCAAATAGAAATACATCTGCCATGAGGCTGGCACCCAGTAAGTTTGCCAGAACAACATCTCGCACGAGACCTAAAACTCGCGATACCAGTGTCATTGCGCTGACAATAAGCCCAGACGATAATAGGTTGTGCTGCCCTTTAGATTGCTTGGTTTTATCCATTATTATTCCGTTGCAAAAGCCAATTATTAGACCCCAATGGCTCAGTGTTTGTGATTGTACCGGAAAATGCTGATTTTACTTAGCTTTTATGAGAAAAGCGTTGACATTATCGGCAAAAAACGGCATATTCTCGCACCTAAATTTTTCACTAATAACATTAGGAGAGAGCCTTGGCGAATTCAGCTTCAGCGCGTAAACGTGCACGTCAAGCGGAGACAAACAGAAAAGCGAACGCCAGTCGTCGTTCAATGATGCGCACCTACATGAAAAAGGTAGTTGCAGCGATTGAAGCCGGTGATAAAGATAAGGCAACAGAAGCTTTCAAGACAGCAGAGAGTATTCTTGATCGTTCAGCAAAGAACGGTTTGATTCACAAGAATAAAGCTGCGCGTCACAAGTCTCGTTTGATTGCCCAAATCAAAGCAATCTAAAGATTGACAGACAAACACAAAAAAACCGGCTAATAGCCGGTTTTTTTATTGCTCCAGAAACCTACTGACTCACTACCGTAAACTGCTGGGGCGCGGCATTCACAATGGTGCCATCACTATAGGTAACGGTTAATTCAATCGCAGCGTAGTTATAAACCACGTAGTTAGTCACGCCATTATTTGAGAACGCCATTGCAGTCGGATAATCAGCTGATATGTAACCTGGTCCAACCCCGCCCATGGCAATCTGTCCCAGAACTTTAAAGGTATTAATCCAGTGATAAGTATGTGCCTTACTCTCGCCAATTTCGGCGTCATAAGTCGTCACTGACTCGTAGTCAGCAATACTGGCGTCGGCATTGGTCATGGCGAGGATGTTCCACCAGATATCAGGCCATTGATCGATGGTACCATCAATATCAATCAATCCTGAAGGTAACATGTTGTTACCCTCACTGACACCGAGCTCCACATAATCAACAAGATAGTCGGAATAAATACCAATATGCATCATCAGACCGTTTGAAGGTAAGCCCTGAATGCCCAGAATATAGGACACGGCCCCACTAAAGAACGTCGAGAACACGCCACCATCTCCCCAGATGATTGAGGTAGCGATTAGGCTATAACCTGCCGGGAAGTTATTATCATCTGGATCAGCAGAGCTATAACCACCGATATTATTCCAGTACTCCCAATACGCTGCGGAAGTCGAAGCATGCATATACTGACCCCGCTGACGGATCTCTTCATTACCGGTGATTAAGCCATATAGAATCATCGCACCATAGGAGTTTGCAGCTTCTGAGGTGGACTCATTGTTATTACCACGAATGAAGTTAACGCTCCCTGAAGCCCACGAGAAACCATTAGCCGGGTCAAAATGGCGAAGGTATGGGAACATGGGGTCATCACGACCACCTGCGTAATCACGGATTAGCAGCTCGACCATGGGGCCATAATTGGTTTCTGAGCACCAATCAGGCTCATGACGACAAATCTCTGCAGCAGCCCGGACAAAATAGCCATAATGGAAGTGATGATCGTTAAGCTGTTGATGCGATGCAAAGGCCTCTTCCATACCGAATAACGTATCCCAATTCTCATCGTAGACAAAATACTTGTTCTCATCGAGCGTGCCATCGGTCTCTGCAGTAAACCAATCCTCTAACTCGACTTTCAACCAGTCCATTAGGGCAGTTTTCTGGGTTGTTAATCCAAGCGCATCAGAAATGGCAATCAGCTCAGCGACACGATTGTAGGCTTTGCCAGACCAGTAGGTATCTTCCGAACCAGGCGTGATCACCCCGCCTCCGTTGCGGATCCACTGCGATGTAGGCACCGCCAGGAAGTCATCGATTAAGCCCGTTAATCTGGCTACATCTAACTCTGACTCAAAGGTCGGTAAGGCAGGTAATACTCCGACATGTGGTAGCTCATAGGTGAAACTGCTTTGATTTACAAACTTGGTAATACCACGCGCACTTCGAACCTCATAACCAGTCTCAGTTTGAGTACCGGTGGCATATTTCCAATGTAATGGTTGCATACCGGCAACGGTAGTCACTGGCACACCAGCAGCATTTAAATAGCTTCGGGTGACCTCAACCGCTTGCGTTGCTGGATCTATCTGATACTCAATCGAGACCGTATCTACAACATTTCTGGCATTGGCCTCGAAAAAGTTGATCATCGCATTCGATGGCTCAGACGATGTCGGCATGAGAGTGAGGGTATACGACCCAGTTGGATTTGACACACCAATCACATTCCCCGTGGTATTGGTGAAAGTTGTCGCACCATCACCGGTTAACAGGAAGTAGTTTGCTTGACCTGCAACATTGGTCCAAACACCAAAACTATCTGAACCGAGGAAGTAAGTGCCCTTCTCACCACCATCCTCTCTGAGTGTCCTTAGCTCTAGGTCTCCATCGAGAACGTTAATATAGACATAGGGCGAGCCATGAACGAAGGTGGCATTCATCACAGCCACACCACCTGACTGCCATTCAACCGTAATACTGCCATCGGATGTTTTACTTGTGAACCCTTGCAGGTTGTTGTGCACACTATTACCGACCGCAATACCGTCAAATACTTCAGCAAATGGATCCGGTATTGGATAAGCGAATTCTCGCGGGTTCACGGTACGAATACCGGCAGGTAACCCAATCACACGAAAACCGGTGTTACTAATTCTGGCAGAAATCGGATCAGGCGTTATGTAAGCAGCGCTATTAGGATCACCATTGGTCATTTCACCCAGATAAGAAACAGAACCCCACCAACGATGCGTCTGTAATGGTTCTGCCGCAGCATCACCCACTACTTGCGGTGTAGCCTCAGCGGGCACACCCTGTGGGTCGCGAGGCTCATTCAAACAGCCCGTTAATTCGGTACTGACCCTGACGCCGGCGTTATACAAGAAGCTTCGGTTGTTAGCCTCTGGAATAATGTCACAACGATAACTCGCAGGATTGATGGTGTCAGATACATTACCCGCACCAAACGCCATTAGATTGTAATCTACTGGATTTGGGCCACTTCCGGAATTTCCAATTGAAGATTCACCGGTATATGACTTAACAAAACGCGCATTATCGACGCGGAAAACATTCCCCGTATGATTGCGCGCCCATACCACCAGACCGGTATTCACCCGCGCAAGATCTAAATTCGAGGCTTCCAATGTTGCCAGTGGCACGATGACTTCAGTCCAGGTTTCACCGATTGGGTCAGTGATATTTTTATCGCCTGAGGTACATGGGTAGACACAGTCCAGCTTGGTTGTGTATAGCCCATCTCCGACAACTGTTTTCAAATCATAAATCAATGCACCATCACGATACTCGGTCAAATCGATGGTATTACTACTGATGATGAAGAAAATGGCAAAGTCACCCGCTGAAGAGTGCTCAATTTCCAAGACCTCTCCGCGCTCAGCATCGTTGACGATAGACCAACCGATACTAGGACAGCCCGCACCGCCATCATTACTGCAATCCGATGGCGCTTGCGTATCAAAGGCATTAAAGCCGCCATCCCATTCTGGACCTGCAACCCCTTGAGATAACACAATGATGTCATCTGAAGTATTGCCCTCACCGACGCGAACGGTACGCGTTAGTTCAGCTGTATTATTCGCAGCATCTGTCGCACTATAGGTGAGGATATAATCCTCTTCGACATTCTCATCAACCGTTCCCGTGATGGTGACAACCACATTGCCATCGACTAAATCAGTTGCAGTTGCTCCGGGCTCCTCGTAAGGTACGCCGACATCAATCTGAATAAATGCCTCACCATTCAGCGTAATAACAGGTGCTGTAGTATCTTGCACATTGACTGTTCTGGTTTCGGAGGCACTGTTTCCTGCAGCATCGGTCGCGGTGTAGGTTAAGGTATAACTGCCAGCAGCAGTACCTACTTCGCCAGTGACCACGACCTCAACACTGCCATCAACAACATCAGTGGCGTTAGCTCCCGGATCAGTGAAGACTGTTCCCTGTTCGTGATTAATTGATGCAGCACCATTGAGTGTCACTGACGGCGCTATGGTATCAGCTACGATTACCTCGCGCGTGATCGAAGTTGAATTACCGGCTGCGTCAGTTGCTGTGTATGTCAGCGTATAGGTGCCCGCTTCGGTGCCAACAGAGCCGGTTACAGTGACTGTTAATGTGCCGTCGGTATCATCTGTTGCGGTAGCACCCGGATCGACAAACTCTGTGCCTTGCTCGTGATTAATGGTCGCATCGCCAATCAAAGTGACTTCAGGCGGCGTGGTATCGACAACTGGGGGTGGAGGTGGTGGTTCAGGATTCGATGATCCGCCTCCGCCGCCACATGCGGAAAGTATCATTAAACTGCATGCTATCAGGGTAATACGCAACATCTTTGTTCCTTGTTATTATAATTTACCACGCTGCATTACATGTCATGTAACCTACTGATACAACGGATATTAGTTAGTACGGACTGAATCCATGTTTAAATGGCTAGTGCGTGTTGCTCACTTGCATATTTGTGACTCTAGACGAATACTAGTGAGAGCAATTATGATGAGATAGGCATGAATAATCGCAACAAAATACTCACGACAGTTATCACAGGTCTCCTGGCACTGGTCATTTTTACCGGTGTTTTGGATGCCAAAGGTTATGAGTATACCGAGCAAGGCATTAAACGCGGCCTGATTGCATTTGGTATCGCTCGCGGTTTAAATGCCATTATCTCGGTCGCACAGGGTACAGAGGTAGCTATCGAGCCTGTCGGTGTCGGAGTCACGCTTACCCCAGGAGAAATTCTGGATCCGATCAATGATTTAATCGAACGCTTTTCCTGGATCGTGTTGGCAACCAGTGTTTCATTGGGTGCTCAGAGTATTCTGTTAACCATGACAGAATGGCTCTGGTTCGGCCTGTTGGTCGGTGTGATGATGCTGACATGTATCACGGCTGTTTGGTACAAGCCGCTTATAGCCGATAAATTCCGTGGTGTTCTTTTCAAAGCGACCATTATTCTCGTTATTCTCAGACTGGCGGTGCCGCTGGTAGCCGTTGTTAATCAAGGGATTTATGAGGTATTCCTTGAACCGCAATATGAGCAGTCGAAAGCTGAACTCCAGCAAACAACGGTAGAATTGGAAGAAACAACCAATAAACCGGTTGACGAGGAAGAGCCAGCCGGATTTATCGAGCGTACAAAGCAGTTACTGGATGATGCTTCTGAGGCGATGAATATTGATACTCAAATAGCTGAGCTTAAGGCTATCGCTGCCGATATTAGCGAGTCAGTACTCAATATGATAGTGGTGTTTATCCTACAAACACTGCTGTTTCCGTTGCTATTTTTATGGCTGATGTACCGCTTGATACTCGGTGTAGCCAGAGTTGCTTAATTAGGTGACTTAGTCTTGTTCGTCAGATGGCGGGGCTTCTGGCGCATTAAGTTCATCATATTCTTCGAGAAAGGCCATAATATCGCCTGCCAATTGTTTGGTCCCTTGATGGGCAATCGCACTGATCCTAGCTACCGGACCGTTCCAGTCCAGCGCATCAATAACAGCCTGACAACGTTGCTCTAATTCTTCTTCGGGTACCAGATCAATTTTATTGAATACCAACCAACGCGGCTTTTCACTGAGTGTCTGATCGTAATTCGCTAACTCAGCCAGAATGGTCTTGGCATTGTCAATCGGGTCACTCTGATCGATCGGCATCAAGTCTACCAGATGCAGCAGTAGCCGAGTGCGACTTAAATGTTTCAAGAAGCGTGTGCCCAATCCTGCACCATCAGCCGCACCCTCTATCAAACCGGGAATATCGGCAATGACGAAACTTTGTCCTGGTTCAAAAGATACTACGCCCAGATTCGGGATCATGGTTGTAAATGGATAATCCGCTACTTTCGGTTTGGCTGCTGAAACAGAGCGGATAAAGGTAGATTTACCAGCGTTTGGTAGTCCTAGCAACCCAACATCGGCTAATACACGCAATTCCATACGGATGGTACGAAAATCACCCGGTGTGCCTTCAGTGGTTTGTCTCGGAGCTCGATTGGTTGAACTTTTGAATCGGGTATTGCCTAAGCCGTGAAATCCACCCTGCGCCACTTTAAGTGTTTGGTTTTGCTCTGTGATGTCACCGATAATCTCTTCGGTCTCTAAGTCAATTACACGAGTACCCAGAGGAACTTTAAGATAAAGACTGTCACCTTTCGCACCGGTTTGGCAGCGACCACGACCAGACTCGCCAGACTTAGCGACATAAGATCGAACATAGCGGTAGTCAACCAGTGTATTCAGATCAGGATCGGCTGTTAAATAAATACTACCGCCATCACCACCATCACCGCCATCGGGACCGCCTTTGGGAATATACTTCTCACGCCGGAAGCTACAGCAGCCATTGCCACCATTACCTGCGCGTACTTTGATTGTCACTTCATCAACAAATCGCATGAAATATATCCGTAAATTTACTCTTACCAAACACAACAAAGCCCCGTCAATGACGAGGCTCTGGAATCAAATTCTAAAACAGCTTAAGCAGTTACAATGCTGACGTATTTACGTCCCTTGTCACCTTTCTGTTCAAATTTGACCTGACCATCAGCCTTCGCGAAGATTGTGTGGTCACGTCCGATGCCAGCGTTGTCTCCAGGGTGGAACTTAGTACCACGCTGACGTACGATGATGCTACCAGCTGAAACTGTTTCACCACCGAAACGCTTGACACCCAATCGTTTGGATTCTGAATCGCGTCCGTTTCGAGTACTTCCGCCTGCTTTTTTATGAGCCATTGTTTTGCTCCCGTTCGTTCAACTAGGCACTAATGCCAGTGATTTTAACTTCAGTGAACCACTGACGGTGGCCCATCTGCTTCATATGGTGCTTACGGCGCTTAAACTTAATGATTTTGATTTTCTTGCCACGACCATGAGAAACAACTTCTGCACTCACTTTCGCACCATCAACATATGGCTGTCCAACAGTGATGTTTTCACCATCAGCGACCATTAAAACTTTATCAAAATCGACAGCAGCACCTGTTTCACTCTCAATTTTCTCCAGCTTCAGGGTCTGACCCTCGCTGACGCGGTGTTGCTTACCGCCACTTTGAAAAACTGCGTACATGGTTTAATCCTCAATTGATTCTTTGCTAAAGAATCGTGGAACTGTCTAAAGGCGGCGAATTTTAAGGGATTCAGCGACGCTAAGCAAGTAATTTTACAACATTTTTCTCGAATCAACTGAAATCATCGATTGATACAATAAAACCGGCTATTTAAGGGCATGTTAAATTGTATTTTCGGGCGCCTTTCGCTAAAGTTACACCTTCTTTAAAACCTGTGAATGCTCAGCAATATCCAGCACCAAATCGTGACTTATAACGACATCATACAACTCGTAGAGACGGAAATGGCAGCGGTCGATGACCGCATCAAAAATAAACTAGCCTCAGACGTGGCACTGGTGAATCAGTTAGGCTATTACATTGTCAACAGTGGCGGTAAGCGTTTGCGCCCAGTGTTATTGGTATTGATGGCGAAAGCACTCGGTTATGGTGGCTCTCAACATATAAATCTGGCAGCCGTGGTTGAATTCATTCACACCGCAACACTTTTGCATGACGATGTGGTCGATGAGTCTGATCTAAGACGCGGTAACGATACCGCCAATGCCTTATTTGGTAATGCGGCCAGTGTTCTTGTCGGTGATTACCTTTACTCGCGATCATTTCAGATGATGGTTGAATCTGAGTCACTTGCGGTAATGGATGTCCTTGCCGACACTACCAACAAAATTGCCGAGGGTGAAGTCATGCAGTTGATGAATATTCATGATGCTGACACCAGTATGGAGTCATACATGAGTGTCATCGAACACAAGACAGCAACACTCTTTGAGGCAGCAACTCATCTCGCTGGTTTGCTTTGTGAACTCGGCGAATCTCAACTGAAAGCCATCAGAGAGTATGGACTCTACCTTGGTAACGCCTTCCAGATGATTGATGATGCCTTGGATTACGCAGCTGACGAAGCTGAGCTTGGCAAGTCACTGGGTGATGATCTGGCTGAAGGCAAACCAACTCTACCCCTGATTTTGGCGATGCAGTCAGGTACCGCTGATGAGGCACAATTGATCCGCTCAGCCATTGAACAAGGTAGCCGTGAGCAATTTACTGCGATTAAAACCATCATCGATCGCACAGGGTCACTTGATAGAACCCGAGCCATGGCGGTTGAGCAAGCCGAAGCGGCCAAAAGTGCTCTTAATTTTATGGCTGATACGGATTACAAACGCGCACTCCTCGCAGTCGCCGATCTGGCGGTGGTGCGGACGCATTAACGTATTGTGACCGTGGCCTCGGTCACTGATGATTGAAATTCACCTTCCTTGAACTTAGGCACATATCGTCGTTGTAGCATGGATGCCGTAATCGCAGGTAATAGGGCCTCGTTACCCGAGAAAGTAAGAACATCGGCATTAGTTACCCTACCCTCTGGATTAATCTGCAACTCAAACCTTGCCTGAGCAAATTGCTCCTCACCACTAACATTGATCGTTAGCTCAGGTTGGAAAGCCGGCAGACGTTCGCGGACTTTAAACCAGGGTTGGATTCGTGCCAGTGCTTTGAGTAGCTCGGTCGCAGCATCAGTCTGTTTGGTTATCTCGTAATTTTCAATCATGGCCATATACGCTTCAACTGCCTTGTCGTTTGAGGCAAAGCCCGCCTCGGCATAACCATCAATTACTTTTTTGAAAAAACGGTTTGAGTTGTCATAATCTGACGTCATTTTCAGCGCTTGTCCGAGCCAGAAGGCGGTGAGGATAACCCGGGCATCAGTTGTTGCTAACTGTTTTGCATAGCGTTGATGCGCCTCTTTAAGATAGCGAATGGCTTGATCTTGTTCGATACCCTTCTCATACAGGAATTTAGCCGACTCAAAACGAATATCAGCACCGAGTTGTGGCAGCTCTTGTTGATGAAGATCTGCAATCGTCACCGCCCGGTCAAACTGTTTCAGTGCTTTATAACGACCATCTCTGACCGCTTTGGTACGGGTTTGGCGATCGCCACCAAATCGACGCACCCGATCCCGAAACTCACGCTGTCCATCCAACAGCGGACTCTTATGCCATAAATGCGCGATCCCGAGAGACATTAGTGGATCAATGAGTGACAAACTTGTATCACCATTGTTCTGTGTCTCATAGTCGATATAGTCATTGAGTAGTTCGATGGCTCTGGTGGCATCATAATCTGGGTTGGTATCACGCTCTGTGACATATAATTGTGCGAAGTTCAGCTTGAGTACTTTTGTTGTCGGATGTGTCTCGCCGTTATTTTGCTCAGACAACTTATAGGCCTTCTCAATTTTAACCAGCGCTTCAACTGTCTCACCATACTGCAAATGGTCTTGGTATTCTTTGAATAGAGACACCACGGTATCTGCTCTGAGACTAGACGCTGGCCATTGCAATGCCAAAATAAGAATAAGGGAAAATATAAATTTAAATAAGGCGCTTGAAATGTTCATATTCCACACATGCTCAGATATCTATCAGACGATACGATATCCTGCACAGGATGGACTGATGAGAACTCTCTGAGCTTAGCGTTACAGCCAATAAGTATTAACTGTCGGTAAGCTCAGACTCTTTAACGCGAGCTTTGAATGCCTTAGCTAGCAGATTGAAATTTCTGGCTAGTATGTCTGCTTTGAGCGGCACATCATCGGTATCAGTAAAAACAATGTATGTTCTCTCACCGGCCGATTCGACCTGCACCCGATAATTACCATTTTCGATTTGCATGGCGTCTGAATCATCATCTGACCAGAATGCCAGTGATTCAAAGAAACCATCTTCGTCATCAATCTTGCTAACAAAATACAGTCCCTGACTCCGATCGCGGTCATCGATACGCATTTTGACCAGGCGCATGGCAATACGCACACGACTCCAGGTTTGCTCAAAATCCGATGACGTCACCAATGCTGGATTACCTTCTGGATCACTCCCGAGGCTGACCGTGATCCCACCCAGTCCTGATTGACTCACACGTTCCCGACTCGACTCAATATTCTGCACGTACATGAAACCAAGAAATTGGTTCATGAACTCTGAGCCGGCGCGATTGGCATCGACATATGGCTCCCAGCCCTCATCGTCAGTGTAATTTTCAGCAGCCATGACCTCGACATCTAAACGTGTCTCATTCGGTCGCTCTGCATCGAGTAATTTCAGTCGAAAACGATGTCGTGACACTGGCTCATCAGAGCCCCAAAAAACTTCCTGATAGCGTGTAATCCAGTCGGTTACTAAAATACCATCACCCACTTGGCGGTTGGTTACTGCAATGCCGTCATTTATCATGAATCGATTCAACATATCCCAGACTTGGATTTCTGGTGCGTTGATAAAGGCCGATGCCACTTGTGTTTCGCGATTGGTGCGAATATCACTACCTAAACTGAGTATCTGCATTGGCGCAAGGATTTCTTTATTGTTACCAAATACCTCACTTTGGGCCTCAGGCATGAGATCAGGGACAATAAATAGATCCTGACTATTATCACGACCTATCGCTGGTGGCACGTCGAGTTGCTCAGACATTTTGGCACGCGTGTAGTCGCCCGGATCAAACTCCGTCTCATCGTCTCCACTGAAAATACTACAGCCGTTTAGTAATATTGCGATACTTGTTATTAGTATGGTTTGTTGTGAAAAGCGCAAAATGTCTCCTGCCTGTTAATGACTGACGCTTCAAGGGCGCATATATTAACGCTAATTACGCCTGATTGCGACATCAATCACGTTGAAACTCTCCATAAAAGACAACAAAAATTGTTAATGGTTCTGTCAAAATGACTTAGATGGAAAAGAATATAAAAGATTACTAGGAATAATTTATTTTAATGTTAGACTGGAAAGTAATAATACTGTTTTTCATCTAGTGAATAAGTGATGTCAAATTATCTGGTCGTTTCCATTATCGCCAATGATTCCCCCGGACTTGCAGAGCAATTCTCTACCCTCACCAGCCAAAATAATTGCAACATAGAAGACAGCCGCATGGCCGTCATGGGTCGAGAGTTTTCAGTCTCGCTACTGGTCTCTGGCTCGGATGCTGATATTCATCAGTGTGAGCAAGATTTTATGGCCATGGCAGAGCGCGATAATCATCTGGTGATTTGTCGCCAGACTGAGGAAAATCAGGGACAGATGGCCAGCTTGCCCTATGCCATACAGACCATCAGTCTTGATGCTCCGGGCATAATACGTAATGTCACTGATTTTCTGAAACGCAATGAGATCAATATTTCTAACCTTGTTGCTAATAGTTACAAGGCACCACATACCGGTGCACCGATGCTAGAGATTCAGTTAACTGCCAATATTCCAAGTCAGGTTCAAATTACCCGCTTTCGCGAGGAATTTGCCGACTTTTGTGATGAATTACAAATTGATGCCGCTTTTGAACCGATTAGATAACAACCAGAGGAGTCACCTATGACCCAACTCCAAGTCGGCGATACCATTGCTGATTTTTCTTTATCTGCAACATCTGAACAAACGATCACATCTGAGCACCTAAAAGGTCACAATACAGTCATATATTTTTACCCCAAAGATTCGACACCAGGTTGCACAACCGAGGGATTGGATTTCAGCGCCCTGTATGATCAATTCAAAGCATTAAATACTGAAGTTTATGGAGTCTCACGCGATAGCATCAGGGCACACGAAAACTTTAAAGCCAAGCAATCATTCCCTTTTGAACTCATCTCAGATCCCGATGAGACACTGTGCAAAATATTTGATGTCATCAAATTGAAGAAAATGTACGGACGCGAATACCTGGGTGTTGAGCGCAGTACCTTCTTAATTAATGAGCAAGGTAAATTGGTTGCTGAATGGCGTAAAGTCAAAGTAAAAGGACACGCCCAAGCAGTTCTAGATGCCGTTAAAGAAAGCCAGGAGTAATTGATTTAATGAATCGAAGCAGAAGTGATATCGCACGTATATTCGTTCTCGATACTAACGTTTTAATGCATGACCCAACCGCCATCTTCCGATTCTCTGAACATGATATTTACATACCTATGACGGTGTTAGAAGAACTTGATGCCGGTAAAAAGGGTATGTCTGATGTAGCTAGAAACGCCCGTCAATCGAGTCGATTTATCGATCAGTTGATGCTCGCAGCCGACGATGATGTCAATATTAAAGAAGGTTTGAGCCTAGATGAATTTCGCTGGGGTGATAATGAAGAGTCGCTCTTCCCTGCCTCAGGTAAGTTATTCTTCCAGACAGAAATATCCGACATGAATCTGCCCAATGGCCTGCCGGGAAGCAAGCCCGATAATACCATTCTGAGTTACGCATTAGAGCTGCAGAAATTGCATGAAACGCGGGAAGTCACCCTGATTTCCAAAGATATCAACATGCGCATCAAGGGTACGATTCTGGGACTGAATGTTGAGGACTATAATAATGATCAGGTTCTCGATGATATCGAACTGTTATACACCGGTATTTTTTCCTTGCCGGACAACTTCTGGGATTCACATGGCAAGGAGATGGATTCCTGGCAGGAGGAAGGCCGCACCTTCTATCGCATTAAAGGCCCCGAAGTCTCCAAATGGTTCCCTCGAAACTGTCTGTATAGCGATGATGCGGAGCAGCCTTTTCAAGCAGTAGTGCAATCGGTGACTGATGATGAAGCTGTCATTGAAGTCGCTCAAGATTACACCCAGTCATCGCATTCCGTCTGGGGTATCAGTGCGCGAAACTTTGAGCAAAACTTTGCCTTAAACCTATTAATGGATCCCGAGATCGACTTTATTAGTATCCAAGGCACAGCAGGTACGGGTAAAACATTACTCACTCTGGCTGCCGCTTTAGAGCAAACCGTTGAGCAACGTCTGTACAAAGAAGTCATCATGACCCGGGTCACGGTCTCAGTGGGCGAGGATATTGGTTTCCTACCCGGTACAGAGGAAGAAAAGATGACGCCTTGGATGGGCGCATTAATGGATAATCTGGAGGTGCTCGCACCAGCCGATGGTCAGGACGAATGGGGACAGCAGGCAACCAAAGATATCCTGTCCCGTTGGATTAAAATTCGCTCGTTGAATTTCATGCGCGGCCGAACTTTCCTGAACAAGTTCATCATTATTGATGAGGCGCAGAATCTAACTTCCAAGCAAATGAAAACGCTCATCACGCGTGCCGGACCCGGTACTAAGGTTGTGTGTTTAGGTAATGTTGCTCAGATAGATACACCGTATCTGACCGAAACCAGTTCCGGGATTACCTATGTGGTGGACAGCTTCAAGAATTGGAGCCACAGTGGTCACATCACACTGACGATTGGTGAACGTTCTCGATTGGCTGATTACGCTTCAGAGATACTCTGATCAGCCTCGTCTTCAGCAGATTCTTCTGCTTGCGGTATTTCTTGCCATGCACTCATCACCGCCTTCACCAGGGTGGCCAGAGGGATGGCAAAGAATACGCCCCAAAAGCCCCATATTCCGCCGAACAACAAGACGGCGGAAATAATGGCAACTGGATGCAGATTCACAGCTTCTGAGAACAGGATAGGAACCAGCAAATTTCCATCTAACGCCTGTATGATTAGGTAGCCCACAAACACAGTCCAGAAATCAGTGGTGATACCCCACTGGAAATAGGCAATCATAACCACAGGAATAGTCACAACAGCTGCCCCTATGTAAGGGATCAAGACAGAGAAGCCAACAAGGATACTCAACAACAAGGCGTAATTAAGTCCCATGATGGAAAAGGTGATATAGGTAACAACACCGACAATAATAATTTCGGCGACTTTACCGCGAATATAGTTACCAATCTGGTCATTGACTTCATTCCATACGCGATTGGCCATATTTCGCTCTTTGGGTAACCAACTAGTAGCCCAATCGAGGATCAGTGTTTTATCTTTCAGCATGAAGAAGATTAATAACGGTACCAAAATCAGATACACCGCCAAAGCAACAATGCTGATCAACGAGTCAATAGAAAATGAAATCGCCTTCTGGCCAATTGAGCCAAGCTCAGTGGTTACCGCACGCATGACATCCTGAACTTGTTGCTCTGAAATAAATTCCGGATATTCACCAGGCAGACTCAATAGCCTCTCCTGCCCTTGTTTTAGCATGGCCGGTAATTCATTCACCAGACCAAGCAACTGACTGGAAACTAGAGGAATAAGCACAAATACCGTGGTCATCAAAACGGCGATAAATGACAGGAACACCACATTAACCGATAACAGTCTTGGCGCCCCTTTTGCTTGCATACTAGAAACCAACCATTCAAGTAAATAAGCCAGGACAATCGCCACAAACAAGGGGTTTAAGATGTCGCCCAGAATCAGAATGCTGGCGAATCCAAATAACAAGATCATAGCCAGGACAACCGCCTGAGGATTGGAGAATTTATTTCTAAACCAGCGTGAAAATAATTTATTCATACATTCAATTCAAACAGATAGGGTTCCAATGGAACTTTTGCTACTATGAATAATCAATTACTCAGAAGTGTAACAGATAAAATTCCTGTTCACAGAGTAAATTGTCATCCGGGTTCATGAAATTAGTAAGCAAATGAGAACAAAGCTCCAACACCTGTTAATTGTCCTAGTAGTCAGTAGTGCCTTGTCTGTCTTTGCTGCCTCAAGCGATCTGCCTGATATGGGCAGCTCCAGTAACCGCACCTTACCACTCAATGTCGAGCAAGAATTAGGTGACAATTACATGCGCTTAATACGCCGCGACTTAGATATCAATAGTGACCCACTGATCCGAACCTACATTAATCAGCTCGGATTTCGTCTGGTCGCCGCCAATCCTGATGCAGAGGATAGGCAGTTCTATTTTTTTGTTGTTAACGATGCGACCGTTAACGCCTTTGCGATGCCCGGTGGCTATATTGGAATCAATTCTGGCTTAATAGAGCAAGCCGAGTCTGAGGATGAACTTGCCGGCGTGATTGCCCACGAAATAGCTCATGTTACCCAGCGTCACATTGCGCGCCGCATTGAGCAACAGCAGCAGTTATCACTTCCTTCAATGCTGGCCTTGCTGGGTTCTATTCTGATTATGACCCAGGATCCCGAAGCGGGTGCCGCAGCCATGACCGGTATTCAGGCCGGGGCGACCCAAATCATGATTAATCATACCCGGGCCAATGAATCAGAGGCAGACCGAGTAGGTATCGCGACTCTGGCCAATGCTGGATTCAACCCGACAGGCATGACACGATTCTTCGAGAAAATGCTCGCTCTGAGCCGCTATAGTGGCCGCAGACTAGCCTTCTTATCTACTCACCCACTCAATCAACGACGTATCACAGAATCCCGTGACCGGGCGCGAAAATTACCCTTTGTGGAACGTATTGATAACGATACTTTCCGGCTGATGAAACAACGGCTGATGAGTACTATGCAACAGGACTTTAATGCTCTGAACCGCCGCTATGATCAGACCATTGAGAGTATGCAGTATATGACGCCTGACTTTCTACGATATGGTATGGCCATGATTCAACATCGGTTGGGTAACCATGAAGTTGCACTTGCGCAACTCAACCCACTGGTGAAAGAGGATCCTATCAATCCAATATTCATCGTTTCGAAATCGGAGATATTGACCGATCTTGGGCGCGCTGATGAAGCGATTGCTATGTTAGAGGCGCCGCTTATGCTAAATCCTGGCAATGATGCATTCACCATTGCATATGCTAAAGCACTGCTTGCCAGTGGTGACACCAAATCAGCTCTCGATGTGTTGTATGAGCACCTGCCAAAATTAGAAAACGAGCCATTCATTTATCAGTTAATCGCAGAGGTGCAATCTAAGCATGGGCTCTATAAAGAGGTGCATGAATCGACCGGCCTGTTTCTTTACCATTCTGGCGATCTGCAAGGTGCCTTGTCGCAGTTCAAGTTGGCTATCAGCGGCCGCAGCGATGACCCCTACTTCAATGCCCGATTAGCGGCCCGCATTCGTAAGGTCCAACAAGAGATATTATTACTGAAATAATATGATTATCTCGCTGACAGCCAGTCCTGTTGGTGTTTTTCAAACATTGTCACCATTGATTCTGCATCCTGTGGTCCAAGTACAGGACCGTATGTCTTACCATCGGGTGCAATCAAATAGTTAGCCGGGAGTGCGGCTGGTCGGGGAATGTTTATTCTTGGCGCAGGATCTGTCGCAATAATGGGATATTCCATGCCATATTTTTTCTTCTGCTCTGCCAATGCCTTATTAGAATCCTTGTCATAACTAATCGAATAGAACAATAACTTGCCATCCACTTGGGCATAGAATTCATTTAGTTCAGGGACTTCTTCGAGACAAGGTTTACACCACTCGGCCCAATAATTGATGATAATCCACTGGCCTTGATGGTCCGTCAGGCGCACAGAATCACCACCGACCAGATTAAAATCCGGTCGACTGCAGGCCGACAGCAAACCGATTAAGATCAGATATCGCAGACATAAAAAGCTAATTCTTTTCATTTCAGGTAAATACAGTTAATTTGTTGTAGAATACGGACTTTAATACTACATTAGGTTTGTATCGCAGGGAAAGACTAGTGACGGTAATCCTTTAATGGCACGATTAAAATTAACATACCCATCGCAAAATCCAGGGACACATCTGATCGCCAAGACTGATTATAAAGTCTTGCAGCAGTGGCTTGAAGAATTACCTGCTGGCAATATGGCTAAATACGTCATTCAATTGGGTGAGGCCATCACCAATATCAATCGTACTGAGTTACCCACTGCACAGCGCATGAAGTTACTCGAGCTATTCGATACTGCCTACGAGAAAACACATAACTATTACCGGCCTTTGATGAAGTCTGGCCCTTTCAAGGGCAAACATCCGCCAGAGGATGAGTTGTCTGAATTGCATCAGTTAACTGTCGAAATTTCATTCGGTTACAAGATGTGCGTCGAACAGTTGGCTGGTAAGAAAACCTTTTTCCGCAAGAACAAAGAGCTCAGTTACGCAATCAATTTGGCATTACACTACTTGGGTTTAATGTTACTCGAGAGTTATGAATTTTACTCACCGATACCCATGCATACCTGGTCTGAGATTTACCAGCTCTACTTGTTGGCTGAGAAGAAGGATCTCAGTGAGGATGAGCACGAAATCGACCATGTTCGGAAAATACTCAATACCACCGAGACAACCTTTTTGCGAAACTGCATGATCGCAGTATCTAATCCCTATCACCTGAAACGAGGGGATCACTGGGAAGTCTTTCGCTACCTGAAGCATTGGGGGACCAAAGTGGTACTCAGTGAAGATCCTGAGGATTTTCGCGATAAAAATTGCTTTGTGATTGATCTCAATAACGATGATAAACCGGAATCCAGACGCAACCTCAAATCTGATGACAAACATGATAATTTGCGCTTTATTCTGACCGATACTGTCAATATGAATATCATTCATCAAATTGATGAAATCGTTTCATCTGGTCAACCTCCAAAAAAAGCATTCAGTAATAATATTGATGCCAAAACAGCCATTCATCTGCTGAAAGATCTGCTGGCGAGCTGGGAGATGAAACAACATCGTCAGGGTGCGAGATATCCGATCATCTCAAAAATGGAGGTAATCTGGGGTCTCAAACATATCCACCATGTGCTGAGCTTGATGGACCCACTACAACCCGGCGAATTGCAACAACGTGAGGCAGACCTCGAGACTGCACAGAAGAGTATTATTGAATCTGATTGGTCAACACTGAATAACTCGAAAGGCGGTATATGCATTAATCAGCCAAAAGAAAAAGTACGTGATCTAGACGTTGGTCAATTGGTTGCCCTGAGACAATTCATTCAGGAAGATGAAAAGGTCACTTCACAAAAGTGGCAGATTGGCGTGATCTGCTGGATTACAGGTAGTAAAAGCGATGGCACTCGCGTAGGAATCCAATTCCTCAACGGTGATATACAGCCGGTTCAACTGCGTGCCCGCAAGGGAAGCGTACTCGATACTCGCTATCAACCTGCATTGATGCTCACAGGCGAAACAATTGATGGTATTTCTGCACCCACATTGTTGGCAGCACCCGGCTTGCATGTCGAATCTCGGGCATTATGCATGCAAATAGGCGATGAAATACATCATATTCATGCACGCACTAAAGTCTCTTCGTCACTCACAGTAGACCGATTCTTTTATCAGCAGGATTTTCAGATTACCGATGATGGCGAGATGGTTATCGACCGCGATGAAACCGTGTCATCAGAAACCTCTGAGAAAGAAGAAAAGATTGATGACGTGATCGATTTAAGTACCGCGCCTGGTACCTATGCTGAAGATTTTGAAATAGAGTATGAAGAGTTCAAAAAGCAGCAAGAGCCTGCAAAAACGCTCGACGATATTATTGTGAAGAAGAACTAGCAATCGATTCAGAATGCTGTTCCTCAGAGTGCTGTTCCTCAGACCGCCACTCCTGTGACCCTAAGGCATGGCATAATTCTGCTCCGAGTAGAATGATCAGCCAAGTCACATAGAGCCAAATCAGAATCAATGGTATAGCCGCCAGTGCGCCAAAAATAGCCTCTTGGACAGGAAAATACTCAATATAAAGACTGAATAGTCGCTT
>CAXRAF010000102.1:0-8725 GCA_964228485.1 Alteromonadales bacterium
TCGTAGCCAGTTATACGCCGATGATGGCGAACTACTCGCTGAGAGTAGTGCACCTTCCAGAGATGATGTCTGGCGTCCCATGGGCTTATCAAACAGGGTCATTAACCATCCGGTTCTCATCACTGACCTTGGCGAGCAGTCGAGCGGGAAGCACGCTATTGAAGTAGATTATGAGGCAGGACTGGCTGATTTTTACGAGCAGGCGTTAGCAAATGCCACTGTGGATTTCTTACTGATTGCCATTGTATCGCTTATTATTTACCTGATTAGTCTATTCTACGTTGCTCAACCTGTAGCCCAACTTGCGGCAGAGGTAGATAGTCTCTCTCCGGGCGAAAAACCCATAAAACTGAGTCTATCGGAGCGGTCAGATGAATTGGGTTCACTAGCCAAGAATACATACAACTACATGCTGCAGTCATATCATTTTGCCAACCGTCTACAAGAAGAGCAGAACGAGCGTTTAGAGTTGGAAGAAAAACTTCGACACTCACAAAAAATGGATGCCATCGGTCAGTTGGCGGGTGGCGTAGCGCATGACTTTAATAACATCATGACTGTGATCATGGGTAATGCCAATCTGGCACAAAACTTTTTGACACAGGGCAATACCGAGCGGATCCAAAAATCACTTGATGCTATTGTTCTTAGTTCTGAGCGCGCCGCTAAACTAACAAACCAATTGCTGGTATTTTCTCGAAAAGATGTGAGTGAACCTAAACCACTCATGTGTGATGAGCTAATCGAGCGCAGTTCAAAAATGCTTGAGCGTCTGATATCCGAAGAGATGAACATTACCTACTCACTAAATCCGGTAAAACCCATTCTCGCAGACGAGAATCAAGTTGACTTAATCTTAATCAACTTAACTGTCAACGCCCGCGATGCCATGCCTGATGGTGGGGACATCACAATCACCTGCGATATTATTGATGGCAAGGATGATAATTACAAGGCTGTGCTCAATAACGAATCAGGCGAATTTGTTCACCTACAAGTCAAAGACAGTGGCACAGGTATTGATCCGGATATTGTAGAGCGGGTCTTTGATCCTTTCTTCACAACCAAACCGGTAGGAAAAGGTACAGGTCTCGGATTGTCTACTGTGTATGGCATCATAACAAAATGGAATGGCTACATTTCTATCGATTCCGAGTTGGGTGAAGGTACAACCGTAAACATCTACTTCCCAGTTGCAGATGTCGAGTATGAGTCAAACAGCCAAGCCAATGATGATGATGCAACTCAGTATCAGTTCAGTGGGCGTGTCCTGATTTGTGAAGATGATGAAAATGTCCGAAATTACTTGGTCGATTTATTAAGTACGACCGACTTTGAAATAATATCAATGAACAATCCACTTGATGCTGTTGAATTCTATGAAGAGGACAGCGATTTTGAGCTCCTCATTACTGACATCATTATGCCTGGTATGAATGGCAAGGAACTATCGGACAAACTCAACCAAATTAAGCCGATACCCTCAATTTTTGTATCTGGTTACTCCGAGAACGTCTTTTCAGACAAGGGTATCATGACGGATGATATCACCTTTATCCAAAAACCCTTCACGCAAGAGAAACTATTCCAGGCAGTGGACGAGAAACTAAACTCATAACCATACGCTTTTCTGTATCACCATCAGTTTTCTAGCCACATCTATTGTAGTTGGTACAGTGCTTATCTTTCATGTGTGCCGGAAATCAATGAAATGATGAAATATAACGCTGTTCAATCTTGCTAATAATAAGTAACGTATTTAAAGTACCCTTTTTCGTTTAATAAGAAGAATTTTTGAAATGAACTATGTGCAATCTGTAAAACTTTTCACGGTTATCACTCTATCACTGTTGCTAATGTCATGTGGTGGTGGTGCCGCTAAAAATCAGGGACCGACCGTATCCAACAACTCGCCCAGCACAATCAATGAGCGGGAACAGGCTACCCTGTCAGTTCAAGCGAGTGATCCTGATGGCACTATCCGTGAAATACGCTGGTTGCAGACATCTGGTCCGAGCATAAGCTTTACAAATGGCTCAGCTCAGATCACCTTCACTGTACCTGAGGTTAGCGAGGACACTGGGCTCAGTTTTTCCGTTGATGTTGTAGACGACTTTGGTGCAATTTCATCAACTACTGTTTCAGTGACCATTATTAATATCAATCGTGCACCAGTAGCAAACTCAGAAAATCTAAATGTGGCTATCAATGACTCAGTTTTATTCAATTTAAGTGCATCGGATCCGGACGATGATCAACTGACATACAGCATCACACAACAACCGAGCGCCGGTACGTTAACTCTTGAGGATGAGTCTACTCAGCAATATCGTTACACACCTGATACGGATTCTACAGTAGCCGATAGCATCGAATTCAGTGTTAGCGATGGTGACCTGTCGGATACCGCCACGATCAGCTTTACTGTCTTAACACAGAAGGCAGCACCACTGAAGATAACGGCAATCAGTGCACCGCAGACACTGTTTGATCCTCATTGGTTTGAGATAACTAATATTTCAAGTAGATCAGTCAATCTCGCAGAGTTTAAGCTAAACTCGGACGGCTTCGATGCTGACTACCGACCGAATGTGGCCTATCAAGCACATTTGCAATCGGTGAAGCTAGAGAGTCAGGCAAGCATTCGTGTCTATTTGGATGTACTCGGAGTACCTTACTTCCAAACTGCGGGTATTGGTACTTTAGCCACTGCTGAAAATGATGTGATTCATCCGAACTGGCATGCCAATGGTTTTATCGAGTTAGTTGACACAAAGCAGCGTACGGTCGATCTAATCCGTTATGGCAATAACCAAAAACAGAGTTCATTTGGGTATCGTTACACGCCGAGTCAAATAACCAATGACCCAACGGTTGCTGTATGGCAACTAAGCATCAAAAATGAAAATTATTTATGGGTTAGTCGCCAGTAATTATATTCATGCATATCGACATTTGGATTAATATATTCTTATAAATAACTTCAAGTATTTATTATATATTATTGAAATATATGAATAAAATAATAGAAAAAGGCACATATAAACATTATAAAGGTAATCACTATCAAGTGATTGACATGGTCACTCATAGTGAAACTTTGGAGTCGCTGGTGCTATATAGACCACTCTATGGCGATCGTGCGCTATGGGTCCGACCTGCCAGTATGTTCAGTGAAGAAGTCAATGTCGATGGTAGAACAGTGCTGCGATTTGAGTTGATTGAGAGTGGTGAATAATAGCAACCAATCCTCCCCCCTGATATGGGACTTAGCAACCAGATTGTTTCACTGGTCTATCGTTGTGTTAGTTGCTTTCCAATGGTTCAGCATCTCAGTTATGGACGACTGGATGGATTATCATGAAATTGGCGGCTATGTATTACTCAGTTTAATTCTGTTTCGGATTGTTTGGGGGTTCGTTGGCTCAACCTATGCCCGCTTCAGGCAATTTCTCTACTCTCCCGCTGTTGTCTTGTCATACAGCAAGACCTTGCTTCAAAGTGATAGTCAAGCCTATGCCGGGCACAATCCGATGGGCGGTCTGGCCGTTGTAGTGCTTATCCTATTGTTACTGATGCAGGCCATAACCGGGTTGTTCATGACCGATGATATATTCTTCTATGGCCCCTACTACCCTTCCGTGAGTGACGAAGTACAGAAACTCATGTCAAGCTTGCATCATACGACGTTTGAGGTTCTGCTATGGTTTATCGGAATTCACATCGTTACCATTGTTTTCTATGAGTTTTACAAGAAACAACGATTAGTTTCAGCCATGTTTACTGGACGTAAACAAAACGCCACTGATTCAGGTATCAATGACCATTACTCGCTAAGGGCCTTATTGGTTGTAGGTATTGCGGGCGCTTTAGTATATTGCCTGGTGGCTGTGTTTGCGCCCGAGACGGTTGATTACTTCTGATTAGTCTTTTTTGTACTCATCGTGGCAAGACTTGCACGTCTTGAATAAATTGCCGATCGCCTTTTTGGTATTCCCTTCGTCACCCGTCTTAGCAGTTTCGTGCAAAGCCATAGCTGCTTCATGGAAATTATTTGCTTTGCTTGTGAAATCATCCATGTTATCCCAGATCTTTGGAAGTGCTTCTGTTTGCACGTCAAATGAACTGGTATTCACAACAAAATAATCAGGGATCATCTTCGATAACTGTGTTAATCGATGAGAATTTTTCTCCACCACAGCCGCGTCAAATGCTACTTTACCACGCGCCATACCACCCAGTGCACCGACATTACTCTTGACCAGTTTGAAAACTGACTGACGAAATTCCACTGCTTCCTTGGCTTGCTTTTCTGATTGGGCCTGTTTTGCCAGCAAGCTTGATGATGAGATAACCATAATAACTGCGATGATTACTAGCTTCATTTCTCTCTCCTGATGATGTAGTTATTGTGATGAGTTTATTGTACTGTTGATATTCTCAACCGGATTAATTAGATGTGAACTTTGATGCCTTCACGCGCCAACTCATTACGTTTTAAAAGTGACTATCACTGGTTAAAGAATAGTCCAGAACTGATTAATAGCCAAATTGTCTCATCACACATGGGCCAAAACCTCATTACCGCTCATGAATTGCTATCCAATGCTACCAGTCTTCCTGATACCTATGAGACCGAGTTTAAGCGATTGGGAATCTATTTCGAAAAACTCGTATTTGAGGCATTACGATTGAATCAAAACTACCGTGTACTCAATACGAATTATCAAGTCAGGACTGAGACACGTACTTTGGGTGAATATGATGTCATCTTAGAGACTCTTTCTAAGCGTCAATTTATTCATGTTGAAGTAGCGGTGAAGTTTTACTTACAACTCGGTCAAGGTGATCAGTTATGTCACTGGGTGGGACCAGGACTACATGACAGGCTCGATTTAAAGTACCAGCGTCTGTTAACACACCAATTAATGCTTGGCGAGAAGGCTTTAGAAGCAGGATGTAACGATTTACCTTACGTGCCCGCTGATGCCAAAGCACTGATTACCAGAGGGCGGCTCTACTACCCTTTTGACGCCTATATGCAGCAGCGCTTTAGCTACCCTAATGAGATTAATGACGACCATTTGAAAGGGTTCTGGATGTCGAGTGAACAATTCAATACCTACAAGCAAAATGAGCCTGATATCCGTTGGTATAGCCTCGCTAAGCCGTTCTGGTTAGCCGAGATTTGTGCCGGCGAACATGATCTCCTGGAACCGTTTGAGATTGATCATCTGCTAGGTGCTAAACAGGTTGTCGCTATGGCTGATGACAAAGAGTTAATGCGCGGTTTTGTGGTTACTGATGACTGGCTTCAGCGTACTCGTGACATTGAGCAAATAACATGAAACGTCGCATTAACCCTAGAAAGCTACTGCATTCCAAGTGGACAGCCATGTCTGTCTCAAACAAAGAAAAGCACTTTATAGTGGTCGCAGTTTACAAAGATGAAGATGATATTGTTGACAGGTGTAAACTCGAGGCCGTCATTAATCAAAATGAGTATGTTATTAATTGGCGAGAGTTAGAAGACCCAGAGCAATGGCAACAGGGTTGGTGCTGAGCTTTCTGAGTAACGGCTAGCTAAACCCTAAATCGTGGTATTTGGCTTGCAGGGGTTGATAGAGGTAAAGTCTAGCTGAAATTCACCCTCAGATTTATCAGCGATCATAAAGGTAACTTGTCTGATTTCCTCACTCATTATGTCTCTGACGTTCCTTAATGTACGGCCACGAAAAGTTGGCACAAACTCAGAAACTTTGAACGAATAATTCAGCCATTTCCCGGGTTCTGTATTAAATGTTTGGGCGAATGCAATGCCATCGAGCTGACGTCCACCGCGCAATCGCAGCTGATATTTTCTGCCATCGCCTCGGACTCTGATGCAAATGTGCTCAGAGTTTGCAAAATATTTCCTTGGAAATACAGCTCTAATGCTGGCAAATCCGCCGTTGTTCTCAAGGGACAGGAGCCCATCAAAACGAAACACCTCATCCTCGCCCTCTACCAGCGATAGATTTGCCTGAGAACGCCCACCCATGACCGTATCATTGACAATCATCCAGCGCTGAACGTCAGAATTTAAATCGTTTGCACTCACGGGAACTGATACCATTAAAACCACCAATAAAGCCTTTATATACATAATTTAACATGCTCTGTCTTTGTTAATGGTAATTACGACTTCGATTCGAATACAGATACCTGAGGTCACAGCCACATACTTATTCGTCATAATCGGTTAATAAGTAGTTTATTTGACTAAATTTAATCGTGAAAATAGAATCCAATGACTAGGAGTCATCGTAATTTTTAGCGTGTGTAATGCCACATTAATTCAGTAAAAAATAATGCTACGACAAACGAGCGTAAAGACGATTCTAACAAGTACAGTAATGATTATTGGCAGTGCGCTGGCAATCAGTGTCATATTCAGTACTGAACCCAAAGCGCAGAAAGATGGTGCCACTAAAAAGACCCCAATGCTGGTCGAGGTGATAAACGCCGATTGGGGCAACCATGTGCCTATGATCAGGACCTACGGTGTAGTCAAACCCTCCAAGACTATACAATTAAAGCCCCGTGTCGGCGGTGAAGTAATTGCTGTTTCTCCGCAATTTGTGCCGGGGAACCTCATATCTCAAGGGCAATGGTTGATCAAATTAGACCCTACCGACTTTGAGATCGCACTGGAGAGAGCTCGATCAGAGCTTACCAAAGCAGAATCAGCCTACGCCATTGAGCAAGGTGAGCAAATCCGGGCACTAAAAGCCTTTGAATTGGTTAGCGAGACCGTAGCAAGTGATAATAAGGCACTGATCCTCAGACAACCGCAGCTGAAACAGGCCGAGGCTGAAGTAAAAACAGCACAGGCCATGGTTAAACAGGCTGAAATCGAACTACAACGCACCGTAATTGCCATGCCATTCAGTGGACAAATACTCTCCCGTGAGGCAAATCTCGGTTCACAGTTGACTCCCGGTAATGTGCTGGCCGACGTCATTGGTACAAAAACTTACTGGATTGAATCCAACATCCCACTCTCGCAACTTGCTTGGCTCGCTGCACCAGCATCTGATGGTGAAGCAAATGTTGTCATCAAAAATACCACTGCTGGCAACCAAGAAACAGAACACCAAGGTAAACTCATTCAAGTGATTACTCGGTTAGATGAGCAATCCCGCATGGCTCGCGTCCTGATAGAGGTGAATGATCCTCTAGGCCTGACTAGTAACAATCAACAGATTAGCTCAAATGCCCTGATTGCCGGTACATATGTCGAAACTGACTTACCTGCTAAAACCATCAATGATTCAGTAAAACTGCCAGTACAGTACCTGCGCAAACGTGACACAGCCTGGGTTATGAAGGATGGCAAGCTGGATATCCGTAGTGTGACTGTGCTCTATCGTGATGAAAATTTCGCCTATATCTCAGAGGGTATCACTGAAGGTGATAAAGTCATAACAACAGATATATCGGCCGTTCGCCAAGGGGCGAATGTCGAACTCAAAAGCCAATCTGTACTCAATATGCAGGCTGAGTGATGGCTCAGACCAGCACAACAAAGTGGCTAAGCCCCATCGAATGGATGGCGCGTAACTCAATCGCTGCTAATCTCTTTATGGTACTTCTGCTAGCCGGTGGACTCTATATGGCCACACAGGTGCAAAAAGAGGTTTATCCAGCCTTTGAACTGGACATCATAGAGGTCAGTGTTGATTACCCCGGGGCATCTCCCGAGGAAGTTGAGAAAGGTATTCTACAACCGGTTGAGGAAGCCGTTCGAGGCGTACAAGGCATCAAAGAGATGACCTCAAATGCTGGGGAAGCACGTGGCTCGATATCGCTTGAGCTAGTCACCGGTGTTGATCGCATGAAAGCCTTTCAAGATGTTGATCAGGCCGTGAACCGTATCAGAACCTTTCCGGAGGACGCTGAGCGCCCCACTGTGTCAATGCAAGTGCAACAGAGAGATGTAATGAATATTGCCTTGTTTGGTGATGTAGACATCTGGACACTGCGGCAATTGGCTGAGCAATTCAGAGACAGTCTTGCCAACGAGCCGGAGATTTCACAAGTATCACTGAATAATGCACCACGCTATGTGACCCATATTGAGATTCCCAAACGCATACTTCGTCAGTATGGACTGACGCTTGGTAGTGTCGCGAGACTCATCTCATCGGCTGCACAAGACGTCCCAGCCGGTGCGATTGAAACCAATCAGGGCGAAGTACTGATCCGGATGAAAGAACGAAAACAGTGGTCTGATGAGTATGCCACGATACCTATCATCACTACTGATTCCGGTGCTGTGGTTCGATTGGGCGATATTGCCAATATTTATGATGGGTTCGAGGAAGCAGGCTTTCATGGTCAGTTCAATAGGACACCATCCATAGGGATCCGAATTTACCGAATTGGTGACCAATCGCCACTGGAAATAGCTAAAGCGGTGCAACGGGTCATAAGCGCTCAAGAAACTCTGTTACCTGAAGGCGTTGAGGTGAGAACTGATAGCAATCGCGCAGAAGATTTCAAAGATCGATTAAATTTACTGCTTGGGAATGGCTGGATGGCCATCATCATTGTTATGCTCATTTTGGGTGCGTTTTTAGAATATAAACTCGCTTTTTGGATCATGATGGGCATGACCATCTCTTTCGTCGGTAGTTTGTTGTTCCTGCCAATGCTAGGTGTGAGCATCAATATGATATCGATG
>CAXRAF010000103.1:0-9070 GCA_964228485.1 Alteromonadales bacterium
CATCAGGATTAGCGACATTCATCATTATCTTGAATGTCAATTCAGGCATGTTATCAATTTCACTGCGTTAGATGGTGAAATCTAAAATGCCATCGTAGATGTTACCGGTATCAACCTCGGCACAGCACACTGTGGCTTCACTGCCATCAAGGATCACGGCCGTAGCGTTATTGGTACCGACAACTGCAGGAATGCCCAGCTCACGAGCAATAATCGCTGCATGACAGGTTCGTCCACCTCGGTTTGTGACGATGGCCGAGGCACGCTTCATGATCGGCTCCCAATCTGGATCCGTCATATCAGTGACCAGAACATCGCCCTTCTCTACTTTGGCCATCTCACTAATATCATTGAGGATCCTGACCTTGCCTTGACCAATACGATTACCAATTGCACGCCCCTGAATGATGACATTGCCGGCCTCATTGAGCTGGAAATCCTCAAGCACGTTACTGTCGGTGCGACTCATCACCGTTTCAGGACGTGCCTGAACGATATATATTTTGCCATCACTGCCATCTTTGACCCATTCAATATCCATGGGCCGGCCATAATGTTTCTCGATGATGCTAGCCTGTTTTGCTAATTCAATGACATCAGCATCAGTAATAGAAAACTGTCGACGCTGATCCATCTCTACATCTACGGTAGCAACACTCTTACCGTGCGAAGAGTCATCGGTGTAGATCATCTTAATCGCTTTACCACCGAGCGTGCGCCGTAAAATCGGCATTTTGCCAGCAGCCAAGGTTGGTTTATGAACATAGAATTCGTCAGGATTCACAGCGCCTTGGACAACCGTCTCACCTAGGCCGTATGCCGAAGTGATAAATACCACATCGGAAAAGCCTGATTCAGTATCGATTGAGAACATCACACCGCTCGATCCAATATCAGAGCGAGCCATGCGCTGAACACCTGCCGATAAGGCGACACCGGCATGCTCAAAGCCCTGATGAACACGGTATGCAATGGCACGGTCATTGAAGAGGCTGGCAAACACCTCTTTCATTGCTAACTTGACGTTTTCGAGGCCGCGGACATTCAGAAAAGTTTCTTGCTGACCAGCGAAGGATGCATCCGGGAGATCTTCAGCGGTCGCAGAGGAGCGAACGGCAACTGCAAAATCATCATCCGCATCACCTTTCATCTCTGCGTAATATTCAGTCACCTCATTTTCCAGGCGATCATTGAATGGCGCATCAATAATCCACTGCCGAATCATTTTACCGGTTTCAGCGAGGGTTTCGACATCATCGACATCGAGATTTTTTAGGCGGTCATATATTCTATCCTGCAGTCCACTTTCTTGAAGAAAGTCGTTAAAGGCTTCTGCAGTTGTGGCAAACCCACCCGGCACTTGGACTCCTGCAGATGACAGGTTGCTGATCATCTCTCCAAGTGAGGCATTTTTACCTCCGACGGTTTCTACATCATTCATTCCTAGTTCTTGATACCAAGCAACGTATCTACCCACCATGAACTCCTTGATTGTTTATTATAATTTGCCCGGATTATATCAGCTTTTCGCATTCAGGCAGTTGTCAAAGCGCAATTTTATGACATTATAGAGGCTTAATATCAGGTCTCAATATCTGAAACAATTTGCGTGGGTTAATGAAATGACTAAAAGAACCGTTTTCTATGTTTCTGATCGTACCGGCATTACTGCCGAAGTCTTGGGTAAAGCCCTGATCTCACAATTTGATGACGTACTGTTCGAAGAAATAACTATCCCGTTTATCGACAACGAACAGAAGATTGAAAAACTCGTTTCGAAAATCAACTATGCGGCCGAGAAAGATGGCACAAAACCGATTATTTTTGATACCATCGTGAACCCACAACATCGTGCACAGCTAAAATCAGCCAACGGTTTGATGATGGACTTCTTTCATACCTTTGTTGGGCCTCTTGAGAAGGAACTCAACACCCAATCCAGCTTTAGAGTCGGTAAAGCGCATAGCATGTCTGATGTTAAATCCTATGATCATCGAATGGATGCGGTGAACTTTTCCCTGAATAACGATGATGGCGCCACAACCCGCTATTACAATGAAGCGGAGCTCATCCTGATTGGTGTGTCACGTTGTGGTAAAACGCCGACGTCTCTTTATATAGCGATGCAGTATGGTTTGCGAGTTGCCAACTACCCATTTGTGGCCGAGGATATGAATAATCTTCGCTTGCCACATGAGCTAAAAAAGTACAAACGTAAGTTATTTGGCTTAACCATACTGCCAGACAGGTTACATGATATTCGCACCGAGCGAAGAGCTAATTCCCACTATGCCTCGCTGCAGCAGTGTCAACTTGAAGTTCGCACAGTTGAGCAACTGTTTCGTCGTGAGCGCATCCCATTTTTGAATACAACCACACGGTCAATTGAAGAGATTGCCAGTCGCATTCTGGTTAAGTGTAATCTTCGCAGTAGCAATAAAAGCTCGAGCTAGCGAGCAGTTATTTCATTGCCTTTTGCGCCAATTTTTCCAGCACTCTGGCGACAGCAAATTGTGCGAATGTGGCGGTGATGTGTGTAATCGAACCAAACCCCGTAGTGCAGTCCAGGCCTCCACCATCAGTAGGCTTATCTTGTGTCATACCACCTTCACCATCAGGATATTTAGGTTGCTCCGGAGAGTAGATACATTCAACGCCAAAACTGCTCTTGGGATTGCGCGAAAAACCGTGATAGCTGCGAAGTTGAGAGCGAACTTTAGCCAACAGAGGATCATTCCAGGTTTTACTTAAATCTTGCTTTTGCACCTGAGTTGGGTCGACCTTACCCCCTGCTCCACCAATACAAATAATGGGAATTTTGTTGCGTTTGCAAAATCGGACGAGGGCCGCCTTAACCACAGCAGCATCAATCGCTTCAACCACATAATCAAAGTCATGACTGATGATTTCAGGGATGTTTTGGGTATCGACAAACTCATCAATCACACGAACCTGACAGTCCGGATTAATATCCAGACAACGCTTATACATGGTATAGACTTTTGATTGATTCACAGTACTGGTCAGTGCATGCACCTGACGATTCACGTTGGTGATACAAACATCATCAAGATCAATCAGCGTGATCGCACCAATACCCGATCGTGCCAGCGACTCGGCTACCCATGAGCCCACTCCGCCGATACCTATAACCGCGATATGACAACGTGTAAAATAATCAGCAGCCTTGTCACCATATAAACGGGCAATGCCACCGAACCGTGTTTTTTCCATGATGATTGAATCATACCTACCACTTGCATTCGCGCGCATTATACCCTAGCTTACTAGTGCTGTAGTATAGATAAACCACTGTAATGCGGAGAATCAATTGAAGTTAGTCCGGCCGGTTGTATCTTTTTGGTCACTCACGCTGATGAGTCTGATATTTATCAGTGGCTGTGACAGCAGTCCTATCCAACATCTTGGCATTAGTAAAGACTATCAGCGCACCCCTTCTGAGTTTATTTCAGCAACGGAACGTAAGATCAGACATGCCACTATCGCTGATCTCTACTACGAGCTGAATCTTGATTTAACACAATTTGGCCGCTATGCCGGCGTCGTCGAATTCCGGTTTGTCTATCAACGTACTGAATTTCCACTGACGATTGACTTTGCTGATGGCGAAATCGAACGCATCTTACTCAATAATAAGCCCACTGGGATTAACTACAATGGTCAATTTCTATCAATCCCTCCTGAGCTGATGAACGATGGCAACAATCGCATCAAGATCCAATTCTCCCGTCCGTTCGTTAAAAATAAACCCGGGCTAAACCATTTCTACGACTCAGCCGATGGTTCCCACTATCTGTTCAATAAATCAGATATTCAAACTGCACACGCCCTGTTTCCAATGTTCAATCAGGATGATTTACCCATGAAGATCAAAGCCATCTTCACAACGGATAATGATTGGAACCTGTTGTCTACACTGGATACTGACAAGGTTGAAGATCGGGGTGACTTTAAGTTGTGGTATCTTCAGACCGAACGTTTCAATACCAGCCAATTCACGCTTCATGCAGGTCAGTGGCATGAGTGGAAGGGAAAAGCTGATGACAAGCAAGTTAGCGTACTGGTACGCAAGAGCATCAAAGAACGCATTCCGTTAAGGCGCTGGTTTCAGGGCATCCAACAAGCGACTAAGACGCTAAACACCTACTTTGATTCGGATGGTGACGTGCTTCACGTGGTCCTGTTGCCTGGTTTATTTGATTACCACAACTCAACTCAGGATATCTTATCACTCAGTGAACTACCCATGCTTTATGATGATCATATGAGCCCGGCATGGCATGAGCTACTCACACGGCATGAAGTCGATAACCGACTGGCATTAAAATCAGCACAGAGTCAGTGGACCTCGAGTTGGGTGTTACAGCACCTCACATCGGAACTCTTTCCGATTTATCAGAGCAGGCGCTCAATGAAATACGCCGACAGGAGGCATCAGCCTGGACTCGCTGTTCTGAGTAACCAGTATCCCGATACTCTGGATAAACTGACCAATCGGTCTCTGCATCAAATCAAGGGCCGTGAATTGATGACAGGACTTGAGCAGCTTGCGAATGAATCCTCGGTCAATGAGGCTGTGCGTGTGTTTCTAAACCAAACCTCAGCGAGTGCTGCAGATCTGTTAGAAGCAATTGATACCGAGGCCAGTTTCTCTGGAATCGACTGGTCGAGCGAATGGTTAAACAAACCCGGGATCGCGAAACTAACCACGCAAAGACAATGTGACGAGACAGGATCAATTGTCTCTGTGACCATTAATCAAGTTCCGATGGCTAATTATCCCGTTATACGGCCACTGAAAGTCTCGATCAGCCATCCTTCATGGCATTCAGAAGCTATTGATATCGATATGACTTCAGGTAAGAAAGTACTCAATGATCTCCCGGATATGAACTGCGATGAAGCACTGATTTTCTCGACCAAACCGAATCTTTTAGTTCAGTCAGATAATACATCGAGCCAACTTCGACAACTCACCACCAACCACCCAGAATTAAACATCTATGACATGTATCAACTCGCCATAGATAGCGAGAATGCTATGGATGAAGAAGAAGTTGCGCAGTGGCTACATCTCATCCGAGTCAGACTTGAGTATGCAAGTCTGGCAGAACTTAAAGCCATGATTGACTCAATCAAACGCGAGCAACAAAAATACAACTCAGTTGGCATTAACGATGCTTATCAGAGGCTATCGGACAGGCTGTATCAGCTTAGTCTAAACACCACTAAAAATGCCAATTATCGGATTGCATGGTTCTCGCTTCATATCGCCACATTGAGTGGTGATACTCAATTGAATCGTGTACTGGCCTGGTTATTCGGCAATGCCCAACCGCAAGACTTACAGTCTATACCGAGTCTGCAACTGGCTGTCATTAAACACTTATCACAGGCCAATAATCCAGACATCAAACTTATTCTGGATTCGTTTGCCTCGAAAAATAACGTGCTATACCGCCCCTATTTAGCATCGATCAGAGCACTCAATGAGCAAGAATTTTCAGCTGTCGATTATCTGCAGAAATTACTCGAAGACAAATCCGCGAATGCGGTTGATTACGCAACAATTCTTTATGACAGTAAAATCGTTGATAATCCTGATGCTATCGGATTTAGCCTTAAGAATTTATCGCTACTCGAGCGCGTTCTGAGTACACAGCTGCTACAGGATTGGCTAGAGCCTGTTCTGCTGCGATGTGATAAGCCAGAGTCGTTAGCATCAATAAAGCCATCACTCATGGCAACAGAGCAATGGTCACAACTCAAACAAGCAACCAGAGACTGGATAGATCAGGTGGGTATCAGCTGTCAGGCCAAGCAAGAACTTGGGTTTCACTACTAGGTCTGGAAATGACTGACATCTGATCAGGCTAGATTACTATAGACATCCCAAATTCTGTCAATCCAATCAACATGCTCGGCTTTCATCAAACAACTGCGCAGACAGGTGACATACTCCTCATCAAAGGTAACATCTTGCCAATAGGATTTTAACAGTGATGCAGGTAATTTGATGGTTGCCAGATAGAGTCCCTGCTGCTCAGCCTCGGCAAATCGCTGCTGACTCATATGCGAGATCTCAGAGGCCTTATCAGCCTTTGGCGCCCAGACAACAATATTAGTCTGCGGGGTAAATATGGCAAGTTGGTCATCAGCGGCACAGATCTTCTCATACAGTTGTTGTGCCGCGACAATGGTGGATTCTATCTCATGTGCAAATTGTCCATCACGATCGAGAGGTAATAATTTCATTGTCGCCCAAAGTGCGACCGCACTGGCGCCTGCACGCGAGCATTCCAGACTAATTTCACCAAGATGCAATTCGTCGGAGCTGAAGTAGGTATAGGGCGAGTCATGGTTGTAATACTGGCCGACTGATGGATCCCTGAAGAGTACACAGCCGCAGCCGTAGGGTTGCAAGCCACACTTGTGCGGATCCACCACGATAGAATCGGCTTCTTGCATGAGAGCAAATGCTGACTGGGCTAACTCTGGCAAATTTGAGGCGAGTCGGAAATAGCCACCATAGGCTGCATCCAAATGAATCCTGAAATCATAACGCTTCTGCAATTCAAGAATTTTTGCCAGAGGATCCACTGCGCCAATCCCCGTTGTGCTCAGCGTAACGACAATTGTACCAACATCGCAGATCTGTAATTTGTGCTCCAAATCATGCAAATCCATGCGGCCTGTGGCATCCACCTCGACTGATTGAAATGGAATCTTCAACACCTCAGTGATGCGACTGTGGGTATAGTGTGACTGGGACGAGGCGAGAATAGTTTTACCTGGATGAATTCGGTCTGAAACCCATAATGCTTCCAGATTCGCCATGGTGCCGCCGGAGGTCAGATGCCCGAGGTGTTGAACCCCCCAACCATAGATTGCCGCAATATCCTTGATAACCTCTTTTTCCATCGCTGAACTGGCGCGCCCGCCATCCAGAGCATGATTATTAGGATTAACAAACATCGCCAAGCTGTACGCTAATCGTGCCATTTTATGCGGTGGCTTGATCATCTGGCCGGCATACATGGGGTGAGCATAAGGATAGTTATCGTGCAATTTCTCAGCCACGAGCGTTAATATCTCGGCAATGCGGTCGTTGTCTGCTCCAGCATCAGCAGAGAACTCTGGCAAGGCATCAAATGACTGCTCCAGTTGTTTGATAGCATCAACCAAATCAGACATGCTCTGTTGCTCTAAAACCATCGTAACCCTTGAAGTAGCCAGTGATGGCCACATGATACCTTCAATCATCGATAAGTGATATATTCACCACTCATTCAGAAACGAAATTAATTATGCGCTATACCCCTTGCCAAGATTTATGTGACAAATCAGCCCTAATTTGCCCCGGCTGTGGTCGTACCAAAGAAGAAATTAATACTGTCAAAGACATCGTCCAGCGAGCTGTCAAATTGGGCACTGAAATGGATTATGATAATATCGACGAATTCGCAGAAGCCATTGCAGCTAAGATCAAGAAAAAGCTGAATAAGCAAAAATCTACAAAATAATTACAACCTGCCTAGCGGCGGAGGACCTATGAAAAAAATACTAGTAGCCGGTTTAGGCTTAGCACTGTCCATGACAACTATCCAAGCCCATGATGACCATGATAAACAAGAAGACAAACGTGATTTTGCGGTTACTACCCTCAGTGACAATATTCATGTTCTGATGGGTATTAACGGCTTTACCGGCGGCAATATTGCGCTACTCACTGGACCCGATGGCGTGATTATGATCGATGACTCAATGCCACCACTAGGCGCTAAACTCAAGGCAGCGATTGCCAAAGTCACACCTGATGCCGTTGATTTCATTATCAACACCCACGTTCACGGTGATCATACCGGACTGAATGCTGAATTTGCGCGCGATGGTTCATGGATTATTGGTCATGAGAATTTACGTAAACAAATGAAAGCGCGCGGTAATGGTGTCTCGCAAACGCCGCCAGCTGAAGCCTTACCCGTTATCACTTTTTCTGATGAAATGGGCTTCCATCTAAATAATGAGCGCGCACGGATCATCCACATGGCGAGTGCCCATACCAGTGGCGATGCCATCATTCACTATGCTGAGGCAAACATTATTCATACCGGTGACCTCATGTTTAATGGACTATTTCCGTACATTGATCTCGATAGCGGCGGTAGTGTAAATGGTTACCTCAACGCGCAACAAAAGATGCTGAGCATGTCTGACGACAATACCAAGATTATTCCTGGTCATGGTCCTATGTCTAGCAAAGCGGATCTGCAGGCTGCAGTGGATATGTTGCAAGATTGTATTGCGATTATCCAAAAGCACGTTGATGAGGGTATGACCGAGGATGAGGTTGTAAAGGCCAATCCATTGCAGAAATACCATGATGATTGGAACTGGGGTTTTATTACCACAGAGCGAATGACTCGTCAGTTATTCAAAGGTTTATCAGCCAGTTAGTTCACAGAATATTGTGCAGTACTCAATCCAAATTAATGAGGGCCCTTACACACATCAGGCCTCAGATAGCGCCCTCAAATTTGCTCAAGCGGCATTAGCAAAGGGCCATGAAGTCGTCCGAGTGTTCTTCTATCACGATGGTGTTAATCAGGCCAATCGGCTCGCCGATCCACCCTCAGATGATCGCAATCTGACAACGCTCTGGTCACAGTTTGCTGAACAAAATGATGTCGATCTAGTTGTTTGTGTTGCAGCAGCCCTGCGTCGTGGTATTGATGACTCTGTCATCGCCCCACCCTTTCGTATTTCCGGTCTGGGTCAGTTAGTTGAAGCTGCCATCATTTCAGATCGTCATATTGTGTTTGGCGACTAAGGCGCTTATATGAAACGATTTGCTTACATTAACCGCAGAGCACCTTACGGCACGGTCTATGCGCTGGAAATGCTAGAAAATGTCTTGGTAGCATCAGCATTTGAGCAGGATGTCTCGGTCATTTTTATCGATGATGGCGTCTATCAGCTGACAAAAGAACAAAATACAGAAGCTATCGGACACAAGAATTTTTCCCCCACCTTCAAAGCGCTGACAGAT
>CAXRAF010000104.1:0-4585 GCA_964228485.1 Alteromonadales bacterium
CATATCTTCAATACGCATACGTGTGGCGAATAATGACTGATGCGCATCTCTTAATACGAGTTCTGTTACACCGATTTTCTTATTTGTCATTGAACAACCTCAACTACATTATTATTTTTGATTTTGATCTTCACGATAGCGATGCACAGCAGCCGAGATGACAGCCAGCAGTCTCTGATCATTTTGTTTTTTCTTGTCTGCAGGACCTTTGATCGGTGTTGGTTCTTCGGGCGCCAAGCGCGCGAGTATACCGAGTGAAAACACCACAATAGTCAGAAAAGCCAAGACAAAGGACATGCCTACCAACATGAGGTAGAGTCCTTCCATTAATGATGCTGTGATGTCGTTAGTCATTAGTACCCTGCTGCTAGCGAATGTGGGCGTCTTGGATCAGCCGCTCCTGTGAACTGGCCATTCTTAAACATAACCGACTGCACATGACCAATCTCTCGTCCGGCGGGCGTGGCACTGTGTCCCATTAATTCGGGCGCATCAACGCTGTAGCCCATTGTGCGGAGTTGATTGAGCACGTCTGGTGTAAAGCCATTCTCCATCACGAGACTATCAGGTAACCACTGATGATGAAAGCGAGGCGTGGTTGTTGCGGTTAAAATGTCCATGTCATGATCAATTACATTGCTGATCACTTGTAGTACTGTGGTTATGATTCGACTACCACCAACACTCCCTGTAGCGAGTAATGCACGCTTGTCTTTCAACACGATAGTAGGCGTCATAGAGCTCAGCGGCCGTTTGCCCGCCTCAATCGCGTTGGCCTCACCGCCGATTAATCCGAACATGTTCGGTACCCCGGGTTTTGAGGAGAAGTCGTCCATCTCGTTGTTCATCAGTATGCCGGTACCAACTGCGACTCGTCCGTTACCAAAACTGGCATTCAGCGTGTAAGTATTGGCTACCGCGTTACCATAACGATCCATGACCGTGTAATGGGTCGTTTGTGGACTCTCAGGTTGTGTAATAACAACCGGCGCTATTTCCGATGAGGGTGTCACCTTTCGCTTGGTAATTTCGGCATGTAACTGGGCAGCATAGGCCTTATCTGTCAGTTTATCCTGAGGCACAGCGTAAAAATCAGGATCACCCAAGTGCATGCTCCGATCGGCATAGGCACGCTTCATCGATTCAATCATACGATTAATGGTGGTTGCCGTATTTGCACCTGATTCAGTCATATCCCAGAGCTCCATGATATTGAGCATCTGAATTAGGTGGATACCGCCTGAACTTGGTGGTGGCATAGCAATAACTTGATGAGCGCGATAGGTGCCTGATACCGGAACACGCTCAACCGCCTTATAATTTGCAAGATCTTGCTCTGTGATAATGCCGTCATGATTACGGCTATCATTGGCGATCATTTTTGCCACAGATCCTTTATAGAAACCCTCATGTCCCTGCTTTTGAATCGCCTTGAGCACAGCGGCCAGTTCGGGCTGTTTCAATATCGAGCCAGTTTCTGGTGCTTTGCCGTTGGGAAAGTAAATGTCTCGTGATGAGGGATGTTGTGTGAGACGCTTCTGAGCCCAAAGTAAACTTCTGCGCAGCTCTTCGGGAACTGCGAATCCCTGCTCAGCAAGGTCAATAGCGGGCTGAATCACCTTGGCCAGCGGCATCGTACCGTATTTCTGTTGCGCATAAACCATACCGGCAACGGTCCCGGGTACACCTGAAGACAAGGCACTGAAGCGGGCTTTTTGATTATCAACATTGCCATCTTCATCCAGAAACATGTCTCTATGAGCAGCTGCGGGTGCTGTCTCACGATAATCGATCGAGGTAGCCGATTCCGTCTCTGCCTGATAAATCAGCATGAAGCCACCGCCGCCAAGATTACCTGCTCGTGGGTAGGTCACAGCTAATGCGAATCCTACCGCCACTGCAGCATCTACGGCATTGCCACCCTGCTTAAGTATTTCAACGCCTACCATGGTAGCCGTGGCTTCCTGTGTTGAGACCATTCCATTAGCAGCGGTCGGTATATCTATGATCGTTGCATCTTCAGCACGTAGTGTCTGAGATGTGGAAAGCAGTACGCTAACAATAATCCATGTAAATAGCTGTAAATGTCTCATTCTGGCTCCTCATCATTACGACTCTTGAGGTAGGTCTGTTTGGTTTGGATCACACTTTTATACTCAGGTATGAAGCCCTCTTTGTCAGCATAGAAATCAGCGATGCGCGTAAAATCCGCCTCAATATCACCGCTGGTATCGAAAGGTTCAGCAAAACCAATAACTTTAGTCGGTCGGTCAAGATAAAACATGACTATCGGTACCTGAGCCCGGTGAGCGATGTGATAAAAACCGGTTTTCCAATAGTGCGTAAAGCTTCGTGTCCCCTCAGGGGATAGTGCCAGCAGACATTGCTCTTCCTTCTCAATAATCGCGTTAACCTGATCTACCATATTACGGTTTTCAGAGCGCTCCACCGGAATGCCGCCTAAAGCACGAAAAAACCAGCCAATCGGTGGTCTAAATAAAGTATGCTTTCCGAGATAACGAACCTGAACATCTAGTGCAAATTTAGCACAGACCATGGTAACGAAATCCCAATTTGACGTGTGTGGTGCGAAGACTAGAACAGCCTTGCCATAGTCAGGCACACTCTCATGTTCTAATTTCCAACCAAATAACCGAAGAATAGAACGAAAGAGTGATTTAATCATAATTTAGTCTATGTTGTGTAATCCAATCATGGCCATGGGTTTAGTCGAGGTATCAGTAAACAGACTTTCTTGCTTATGCTTAGCATTGTCGTTGCGCTTGATATCAAGATTGTTGAGATATTCATCGTCAATATCCCCTGTCACATACTTACCGGTGAATACAGAAGCATCAAACTCTTCAATGTCCTTGTTACCCTCAGTTGCTGAATGAATTAAATCATCAAGCTCCTGGTAGATTAACCAGTCAGCACCGATTGTCTCCTGAATTTCCTCAACTGTTCTGCCATGAGCTATGAGTTCACTTGCCGATGGCATATCGATACCATACACATTCGGGTATCTGACCGGGGGGGAGGCTGAAGCAAAATATACGTTCTTGGCACCGGCATCTCGGGCCATTTCAATGATTTGCTCACTGGTGGTACCTCGAACAATTGAGTCATCCACTAATAATACGTTTTTATCCATAAACTCTAAACCAATGGCGTTGAGTTTCTGTCGAACCGATTTTTTCCGCATCTGCTGACCCGGCATAATGAAGGTGCGTCCAATGTAGCGATTCTTTACGAACCCGTGACGCATCTTCTTGCCAAGAATGTGCGCCATCGCCATAGCTGAAGTTAGAGATGAATCAGGTATGGGAATGACCACGTCAATGTCATGATCAGGACGATCTCGGAGAATTTTCTCGGCCAGCTTCTCACCCATTCGCAATCTGGCCTTATAGACAGATATTTTATCAATGATGGAATCTGGCCGGGCAAAATAAACATACTCAAAGATACAAGGGTGGTATCTAGGGTTGTGAGCACATTGACGCGAGAATACTTCCCCTTCAAAGCTAATATAAACGGCTTCGCCCGGTGCTATGTCTCGCATTACTTCAAATTCGAGTGTATCGAGTGCAACACTCTCTGAGGCAACCATGTACTCATAACCATCAGAGGTTTGACGACGGCCGAGAATCGCTGGTCGGATACCGTGGGGATCACGAAAGCAGACCATGCCGTGATTATTGATTAATGCGATTGCAGCATATGCCCCGCGACAACGTTGATGAACGGCGGCTATCGCATTGAAAATATCATCCGCCTCCAGACGCAAGTGATTACAAAGCGATAATTCATGGGCGAAGATATTTAATAACACTTCCGAGTCAGATGAGGTATTGATATGACGGCGATCGGTACGAAATAACTGCTGGGTCAACTCATCGGCATTAGTCAGGTTGCCATTATGGGCTAACGTGATGCCATAGGGTGAATTAACATAAATCGGTTGTGACTCTGCACGGCTTGAACTACCCGCAGTTGGATAGCGAACATGCCCTATTCCAGAAAGTCCCTGTAAACGCATCATATGCGTTGTGGAGAATACATCTCTGACCAGACCATTTGATTTTCTGAGTGATAATGCACCATTGTTGTAGGTAACAATGCCTGCGGCATCTTGACCGCGGTGCTGGAGGACGGTTAGCGCATCATAGATTCGCTGATTAACGGGCTCTGTACCAACGATTCCGACTATGCCACACATCGGATGATCCCAAATATTATAATTATTCTAGATAACATAAAGGCCTTATCATAAGTTCGAGATTATGCGAATTTATGTCATTTACCTGTTGGACTCGGATGCTCGCTAGTATATAGCATCTTGCAATTAAGCCCTAGTACAAAATTTGTTTTGCGAGACGATTTAGTCGATTAACCAAACGCAGTGACAGGTGCACTAACCCTGAGAGTGTTTCAGGGGATCATAAGTGACAATAATGGGGTTCACATTGGCCAGTTTTTTAATTGCTATGACCGCTTGTTCGGCTTCAGAGCGCTCAAGATAAGGCCCGGAAAACACGCGGAAAATAGTTTTGCCATTCGACTCCCCTGACTTGTAATAGGC
>CAXRAF010000105.1:0-27528 GCA_964228485.1 Alteromonadales bacterium
TAACATATACTGATCTTCAGCACCAAAATCGATGATTTCACTCTGCCAGTAACTGTTTACAGAATCCCACATCAAACTTATCTGACTGATCATGGATGGCGTAAATTGTGACCACTCAGAGGGTGCCTGATCGGCGAATAACGCCTCTCTCTGTAGCCAATCTTGAGATAAATCCACTTCGACTCGGCTCGGATGAATTGCTGCAGTGGGGTCGATACGGCGCCAGCCTTGTCCAGCGAGCCAAACCTCTGTCCACGCATGGGCATCGGACTGTCGCACAATCATGTAGTCACCATATGGGTTCATCTCTCCCCCTTGGTAACCAGTAACCACCCGTGATGGGATACCCGCGGCGCGCATGATAAAGACAAAGGCACCGGCGTAATGTTCACAGAATCCACGCTGCTTATTGAACCAGAAATCATCCACCGTGTTCTCTGCCATGGTTCCCGGACTTAATGTGTAGTGATATGACTGTTGATTGATATAACGCAGGATCATTTGAATAAAGGCTTCATCATCTGGGTACTGAGCACGGACATTAGTAACCCAGTCTCGTGTCACAGGATTATAGTCGTCTGGAAGATCTAAGTTTATCTGTCGGGTGCGATTGTCTAACACCAAACCAAAACTTGACTCGGGATATGACACAACCTCGTACGACAATTTGTTGGTCAGATTAAACCGTCTGAGCCAGGTATATTCGGTTGTCATGCGTCCTATGCCATCCATCGATTCCGGCATCTCCAGAGCATAAAGCCAGTTGCGTCTGTGAGGTTCCATCAACAGCTCATAGGTGACAGGAGCACCTTTGAGTTCAATATCCGCCGACTGCGATGTAAATGCTGGACGAAATGGATCCTCATTTCTGGACCAAGTAAGGCCATCAAAGTCTGAAAATACCAAGCCCCGCCAATAACGTTGTGCTCCCGGCGGTGGTTGACCGTCAAATTTAACCCGGAATGCAGGCTCGGTGAAGGTGACGAGCGAACCAATATCTCCCGGCGTCATTGAATCACTGATCCCCGTGGTTCCTGTCGAACCAGATGGCATTTGCCATAGCGGCTGAGCCAATCGTGGGAATAAGAAAAATAGGATCAGCATAATGGGCAAAGCCTGAAGGATAATTTTTCCTGATGTCCAACCTAGGCTCTTTAAATTCCTCGCGCCATCAACTCGGTTGAGTGCCATGAGCGCACTCAGGATGACCGCTAGCGCTGCCAGCATATAGATCGTCATCAGAATGGATTGCGAGTAGAGGAAGTGTGCGACCAGTATAAAAAATGATAAGAACAGGACGAGCGCAGCATCGCGATACCAACGCATCTCCATCAACTTCAGTGAGAACATCAGCACAATCAGACTCACCCCTGCATCACGCCCCTGAAAGGTTTTGAACTCCAGAAAGATGAGTATGCCACCGAGCAGGCCGACAACAGCTGTTAATACCCGACCAGGGAGGAGTTTATTGAAGCGTTTCAAGTAAAAGCGGTAGCCAATACATGATAGACAAATAGCGGTTACCCATAGCGGTAAAAATTGAAATAGCGGAAATAACACGACCAACTGGGTGAGCAAAACAATTTCAACCACGCCGGGACGCTCAAGCGTTGGATATAACATGGTTTCGCGCTGTTTCACTTGGCTACACGCTCTTGATTGGGAGATAACTCTGGTGCTGCATTGTTCGTATGTTGCTTCTGTTGGCCAAACTCTGCGAGCGCCTGCAAACAGTGCTCAACATGCTCTTTGCCCTGAGCTGGGGGGAAATTCTGTCCCGGTAAACTCAAGCCAAAAGGCGTCTGACTCCCTGCAGCCTCTCTGATCAGATAACACAACCAGGATAATCGAAGTTCAACGCGATTATAGGGCTCTACCGAATCAAACATACGGTAGTCCAGGGTCGCTAACTGTCCTTTCGGTTCACTGAATTGCTTTGTCGCTAAACCTTGTCCCTTTGCATAAGCTCGCCAATGGATATCGCGTCTGGCATCACCGGCTTGATACTCTCTGATGCTATAAAAGTCTTCGTGCCCCGCTTTAATATCTTGACTGTCCAAGTCGGAAAGGTATCCAAGCTGTTGGACATCAAAGGGTGGTTTCTCGGGTTTTGGATATACCAGATATTGATGCTGACATCTGAACCAACTCCAGACACGAAATACACCCAATGGATAGGTGGTCGCCAGATAAAATCGTTCAGGTTTGAACCAGCCGCGTTTTATAGGTTGATACTCAATTTCCGTCTGCACAACCTTACCCGAGGGTAAATTAAGTAATTGTTGAATTATTTTATGGTGGCCGATACCTACTGAGAAGTGATCACGACTATTGAGTGACTGAACCTTGACTGGGATGTGGAGCGACTGCCCCAAATAAATCGGCTTTGTCGGCAGTATCGTTGTCTGGAGATTAAGCAGGTTACGGTATGTAATGACCAGTGTGTTATGGCCGATGGCAATCAGCATAAAGGTCAGAACAAATGCCAGACTATTCTGGTAATTGGTTGCTGCAATTAACATCAACAGGATGATGATTAACAATAAGTAGCCAAATCGATTCGGTAAAATATAGGTACGCTTATGATGTGTGACTACGGAATTCGCAACCAGCAGCCGCTGCTCAACAAAGTTATCAAATCGATTAGTGAGATGCTTAATCATCTATTTTTGATTCTGCCTCAGAGCAAGATGTCTAGATCGGCACTTTGACTCGCTGGAGTAGAGTCTCAGCTGTACCATCGGTTGTATCCGTACCGGCGAATAGTCGGTGACCGACGACAGCGACAAACACCGCTTGGACATCTTCTGGAATAACATAGTCACGTCCCTCAATGAGTGCCCAAGCCTGAGCAGCCCTCTGAAGTGCAATGCCTGCCCTGGGCGATAAACCGTGACCAAATTCTCCGGACTCTCGTGATTCGGTGAGCAACAGCATGATGTACTGTTTTAGCAGATCAGAGGTTGTTACGCGCTCGACTTCCGCCTGAAGACTAATCAGACGATCGAGAGGAATCTGTGGTTTTATCTTATCTGCATACGCTTTGCGGTCCTTACCTGAGAGAAGCATTACTTCTATCTCTGGTGCAGGATAACCCAGCTCGATACGCATGAAAAATCGGTCTAGCTGTGACTCCGGTAAAGGATAGGTACCTAGTTGGTAGGATGGATTCTGTGTGGCAATTACAAAAAACGGATTTGGTAACTCACGAGTCCTACCCTCGATACTGACCTGTCCCTCTGCCATGGCCTCTAACAGCGCGCTCTGGGTTTTAGGGGTAGCACGGTTGATCTCATCCGCAAGAATTAACTGACTGAAAATGGGCCCCTCTTGAAAATCAAACCGAGCCTCATCACGATTATAAATCGCAGAACCTAGAATATCTGCCGGAAGTAAATCAGAGGTAAACTGTATTCTTGAATAATCGAGACCTAGCGCGTTAGCGAGGCTATGTGCCAGCGTCGTCTTACCCATTCCGGGCAAGTCCTCGATCAACAAGTGACCTCTTCCCAATATGCTGCACAGGGCTAGTTTTACTTGCGCTTCTTTGCCGAGCACCACCTGATTGATGGCATTCAGTATCGATTGAATCATCTCAGCATTTGACTGATCGTTTGATATCGTCGTAACTGCAGCTGTTTCTTGGCTCATAGGTCACTCAATGTTTTTTTAGGTGTTACTTACAATATAGCACGCATTTAGAAGGTTCTGTGACTCAGAACGCAGTTCTAATTGAATAAGATGTTTTACGTGATGTTACTGCCGATTAGATAGCTGTATGTAAAGCTAACTTTGGAGGGGGTTACAGAGCGCGGTAGATCTTCGCGAGTGAGAGAAAATTACCACCGTATCGTTTCACCAGACGCCCCGGATCTTGCATCATTCGATAGAACCACTCCATATGAATCTTTTGTACCCATAACGGTGCGCGCTTTTCTTGATCCACCAGAAATAATATCGATGCACCTATACACAACATGACAGGTGTTATAGCTTTGGTATCGGCAATCTTTTTTGCTAGAAGCTCTTGTCTGGGTGATCCAACCGCCAGAAAGATGTAATCAGGCTGCGACTCAATACAAATATCCACAGTTTTTGTAACCTCATCGGGTTTGTAAATAAAGCCCATCGGTGGATTATAGTGGTCTAGCGTGAGGTGTAAGTATTTGTTACGCATCATTTTGATCACATACTCATCGCCGCCAATTATGAGCACCTTATCATCGCCAGATAATACATTCGCAAACAAGTATTCTGTCAGACTACTTCCAGGCACAACGAACTGGATCGCTATGCCTTTGAAAGAAAGTAGTTTTTGCAGAATATTGCTGTCGCAAAGACAAAGACTCGCATCCTGATAAATAGACAGTAACTGTTCATCATTTTGTTCAACCAATCGTGCCATGTGATCGATATTCGGCGTGATCACGATTTCTGAAGCTGTTGTCTGTGATAATTTTTGTGTCTCCAGTGCCGCCTGCTCTAGAGATAAGTCATGAAAATCACATAATTTAGTTGAGACTATCTTCAATGTCTTAGTTCACTTTGAGTTTAATATTAACGCGACGAAGATAGTCGATTTCCTGCTCGATATCTGTCTCAAGCAAGGTATTCTCCTCTCGCCAACCAGATTGTAATTCTAGCGTGAATTCATCATGGCGTTGAGTAAAAGATTTAACATTGACATCATATTCAGAATATCCCCTTTGGATGATCAGAGCGAGGCGCAGACACACAGACAACACCAAATAATCCCGACGCAGATGATACAGCGCAGAAGACTGTTTTAATCGTTGATATGAGCGTCTGTGGTTATTGACTAATGCAGCTAGGAACGCCTGTTGTCTTCGTGTAAATCCCGGCAAATCAGAGTGTTTAATCAAATAAGCACCGTGCTTTTGAAAGTAAGTGTGGGATACAGACAGTCCGATTTGATAAAGCTCAGCTGCCCATCCCAAATAAGGTCTGACATCTGTTTCAGACAAGCAGTCAGGCCCGAGCGAGTCCAGAAGTTGTAACGCCGTAGATTTAACACGCTCAGCACGACTATGAGAGACATGATATCTATCCATCAGAGCTTTTACAGTTCTATCGCGAACATCCTCATGTTCAATTCGGCCAAGCATGTCGTACAACAAACCTTCACGTAGCGCACCATTTGAATATCTCATGGATTTAATATTAAGTGATTCAAATATAGCAATCAGAATCGCTAGTCCCGAGGGTAGTACTGGTCCACGTTTCTCTGACAGTCCCTCCATAGTGATATCGTGTCGACTATTAAATTTCTGTAGTATTTGCTCTTTAAGTTGGTAGAGATGCTCTATTCTCACCACATCCTCAACTACCCCTTGATGACGCAGCAAGTTGGTGATGGCTCGTATCGTACCCGACGCACCGACAGTGGTATCCCAGCCATTAACTAACAGATCTTTCCTGATAGCGATGATTTGTTGCTTAGCGGCCATGGTTGCTCTGGTAAATGCTCTTTCACTAATACCTTCATCAAAATACTGCTGGGCATAACTCACACAACCCATGTGAAGGCTCTCAGTAATTTGCGCTTCGAAACGACAACCGATGATAAATTCGGTACTGCCACCACCAATATCAATGACCAGTCTTGAGCCCTCATCATCGGCTTGTGTATGCGAGACACCTAAATATATTAATCGGGCTTCCTCACGACCGGCGATGATATCGATGTTATAACCCAGTATTTGTTCAGCCTCTTTGAGAAAAGCTTTACTATTTTTTGCTTTACGAAGCGCATTAGTGCCCACAACTCGGACGTTGTGCTTGGGAATTCCTTGGAGCCGCTCTGAGTAGCGCTGAAGACATGCCAGAGCGCGGTCTTGTGCCTCTTCGGTGATCCGCTTGTCAGGTCCTATGCCAGCGCCGAGTTGAACCTTTTCCGATATTGTGTCCTTTATGCGAACCTCACTCTGATTCAATCCAGCTATGATCAGGTGGAAACTATTCGAACCCAAATCTAAGGCTGCGAGTCGGGTAGGTTGTTTAGGGATATTTGACATTGATGCATTATCACACATTAGCTAACAATATTTTTGATACATATATACAAGATTATTCGGTCAGCGACAAATATCCATTATAATGATTGTGTCCAGATCACAAGAACTATCATATGTCACCACAGCAAGCACGTATCACGCTCTCAGTAGTCATGCTCATTTCATTTCTGGGAACAGCGGGTATTGCTCTGCCCTATCCTGTGCTTGCACCTTATTTTCTGGACTCAGCAGACAATACTCTAACGATGTTCATGAATATTGAGCCGAAACTACTTCTCGGTATTGCTCTAGCTGTATACCCGCTGGGTATGTTGATTGGCGGCTCTTTCATCGGTGCACTATCCGATTTATATGGTCGCAGACGGTTGCTCATTATTACTCTGATTGGCACCGCTCTTAGTTATCTCTTCACGGCCTATGCCGTTGTGATTGAATCCTATCCATTATTTATTCTCTCGAGAATCGTTGCAGGGATTTGTGAGGGTAATGTCGCCATCGCACGGGCAATGGCTGCCGATTTGCACCCGCATATCGAAAAAGTCAGAGCAATGTCTCTTCTCTTTGCCACTGTATATGCTGGTTGGTTATTTGGTCCACTCGCGGGTGGTTATCTCATGGTGTTGGGTGTCGAATGGGTATTTACCATTGCCGCTGCAGCAACATTTCTAACCATGATTGTCGTAGCAATTGGGATAAAGACCCGAGAGAGTCGACCCGATGAAGAACGTTCGCTTATGAGAATAGTGGTCGAGGAAAATTCTTTTGCGCTGCTGAAACATCGTGTGATTTGGCCATTGTTTAGCTTCTATCTGATTTACACATTCGCAATCAATTTATTCTACGAATTTTATCCTGTCTGGTTGGTGGAGCGGTTTCAGTATGATAGCCAGGAGATAGCCTGGATGACCGTGGTAATCACAACCTTCATGATCATGTCTTCTGTCTTTCTGGCGACAAGACTGATCCAGTGGTTTGGTCAGTTTTTGACACTAGTAATTGGCGTATTTGTGCTACCTCTGCTGATACTGCTATTAACAATTAGCTCAGAGAATGCAGTGTTCGTATTGTATGCACTCATCGGTACAACGATAGCGATTATAAATGCTGTCACGCCGACCTACATGTCAGATCGCTTTGAATCCTTTGGTCAGGGCAAAATTATGGGGCTTCAGACCTCATTATTCTTCTTCGCGAACGTGGTCATGGCCATTATTGGTGCATTGATTGCCATGATGAGTGTGGATGCCACTATGATCGCGGCAAGTATGATCATGTTTATGTCTTTTATATGGTTTTTTGTAACGGGCGAGTCTTCACAACTCAAGAGCCAATACGCTCATACTAAATAACGCGTATCGTCATAATCGCATCAATATTCTCAAGTGCTTCTAGTACCGTATTTGCGGGCATTTCGCCTAGGTCTAGAATATTGTATGCCACCTCATCGCGACTCTTATTCACCATATCTAACACGTTAATATTGTTATCAGCCATGATAGAGAGCACATCACCCAACACACCCGGTTGATTCTTGTTGCTAAAGGTCAATCGCACTGCTGCTGATGGGTTTCTTGGCATATCAGTGGCAGGATAATTAACTGAGTTCTTGATGTTGCCATGTTCAAGAAAATCGCGCATCTGAGTGACCGCCATAACAGCACAGTTTTCCTCTGCTTCAGCGGTACTAGCACCAATATGAGGCAGTGCAATGACCTTCTCGCTATTGAGCAACCATGGCTCCGGGAAATCACAGACAAATAGACCTAAACGATTATTATCTAACGCCACCTTAATGGCCTCTGAATCGACGATAGCTGCTCTGGCAAAATTCAATATGACTGCAGTGGGCTTAAGCAGTTGTAGATTATCCTCATTTATTAGGTGATGAGTCGCCGGTATGGCTGGAACATGTAGCGTAATAAAATCAACTTGGCCCATCAGTTGCTCCATGCTCTCCATGCGCTCTACCTGAGCAGGTAATCGCCAGGCCGCTTCAACTGACAGAGCCGGATCATATCCAACCACTTTCATCCCCAGAGACAAGGCAATTTCTGCAACCAGTGAACCAATCGCTCCGAGGCCAACGATACCCAGTGTCTTATTGAACAATTCATTGCCTGCAAAGCGCTTTTTCTCTTTCTCGAGCAGTTTTGACATAACATCAGATTCAGTTATATCTATTAAGCTGTTGACAAAATCTCGCCCCTGAACAATGCCTCTGGAGGAGAGTAACAAGCCAGCAAGCACGAGCTCTTTTACGGCATTCGCATTGGCACCAGGTGTATTAAAAACACCAATGCCTTTTTGTGTGTAATCAGCTGTCGGGATGTTGTTAGTCCCAGCGCCTGCTCGGGCAATAGCCCGTACAGATTCCGGGAGTACTTCATCGTGAAGCTTCTGACTTCTGAGAATGATACCAATCGGCTGCTCTTCGGCATCGGAAACCTGATAAAAATCGGATGGAAACTGTGACAGGCCAAGTGGTGAGATTTTATTATATGTTTTGATATGAAACATGAGCAGCTCACCCTTGCGTGATTTTTTGGTATGCCCAGTTCAGCCACTGCATCAGTATTTCGACGTCAGAGGATTCAACTGTAGCCCCACCCCAGATCCGAATGCCGGGAGGTGCATCACGATAAGCACCAATATCATACGCTACACCCTCCTCATCTAATAATTTGACCATGGCTTTGACTTGTTCGGGTTCAGCATCGACGGTCAGGCAAATACTGGTATTAGATATCGTCTGTTCATCCTTGGCTAAAAAATGCAACCAGTCGAAATCTGCGACCGCTTTTTTGACAGCAGCGAGATTAGCCTCTGAGCGTGCAATAATTTTGGCTAACCCGCCCAGTGAGTCTACCCATTCAAGGGCATCGATATAATCTGCGACGCACAACATGGAAGGCGTATTTATCGTCGCGCCTCTGAAGACACCCTCAATTAACTTACCATCTTTGGTCAGACGAAATATCTTGGGCAGTGGCCAGGGTGGTGTGTAGTTCTCTAATCGTTCAACTGCTCTGGGACTGAGGATTAACATGCCATGAGCACCCTCTCCTCCCAACACTTTCTGCCAGCTGTAGGTTACAACATCCAACTTATCCCATGGCAGCTCCATAGCGAAAACAGCCGAAGTTGCATCACAGATGGTCAGGCCGTCACGATCATCAGAAATCCAATCCGCATCGGGTAACTTGACACCACCTGTGGTGCCATTCCAGGTAAAAATGACATCATGATCAGAATTAACTTGGGTTAAATCGGGTAGCAGACCATACTCAGCATGATAGTAGTTCACCTGTTCAAGCTTGAGCTGATTTTTGATATCGCTCGCCCAGCCAGCACCAAATGACTCCCATGAGAGCACATCCACCGGACGTTCTCCCAACAAAGACCACATCGCCATTTCGACAGCACCTGTATCAGATGCCGGGACGATTCCCACACGATATCCCTCCGGAATATTCAACAACTCATGAGTCTTATCGATGGCATATTGCAATGTTTGCTTGCCGAGAGCTGAGCGGTGTGAGCGCCCTAGCGTGTCAAGTGTTAGCGCTGATGTGCTGTAACCGGGACGCTTACTACAAGGGCCCGATGAGAAATTAGGGTTTTGAGGTTTTTGATTCGGTTTCATGATTATGCACTAGTACTGATTTGATTGAATTAAGGTTCGTGATCAATTGCTAGGCAGTTGAATACTGCCGATGAGCTCATTAATCGTAATGTTTTCTGACTCGAGATAATTCTGTAGCCCGTGAAGCAATTCGCCACTGGCGGCTGGATTGACAAAGTTCATGGTACCGACTTGAACGGCTGATGCACCAGCGATAAGAAACTCAATCACATCCTCGAGCGAGTTAATACCACCGATACCAATAACCGGGATATCAACGGCCTTGGCCGCCTCATACACCATGCGTAATGCCACAGGCTTAATAGCGGGACCAGACAACCCACCGATAACGTTATCCAGGATGGGTTTACGGGTTTTGCTGTCAATTGCCATTCCAATGAGTGTGTTTATGACACTGATTGAATCTGCACCTGCCTGCTCAACGGCCTTGGCCATATCAGACACACTTGTGACATTGGGGGATAACTTGACCATAACCGGTTTGGAAGTGTTGGCTTTTACAGCCTCTGTGACACGACCTGCCATTTCAGGTGAGGAGCCAAACACAACGCCACCCTTCTTAACATTCGGACATGAAATGTTGATCTCCAAGCCATGCAGTGATGGATATGGATCAAGTCGTCTGGCTATTTCAGCGTAGTCATCAATGGAATCTCCCAGCACATTCACAAATACCACACAACCGAGTTGCTCCAGCATGGGTATTTTCTTCTCAATAAAGGCATCGATGCCAACATTCTGTAGACCGATGGCGTTAAGCATGCCACTGGGTGTTTCAACAATTCGTGAAGGTGCATTACCCGCTCTGGGCTCTAGAGAGATGCCTTTGACGATAATGCCACCTAATTCGACGAGATCGACAAAGGGAGCAAATTCCTCGCCATAACCAAAGGTACCCGAAGCTGTCATTATCGGATTTTGGATGGTTAGGCCACCGATATCGACTGATAAATCTATGCCCATATCTCCTCCGGATCTAAGACAGGACCATCTTTACAGGCAGTTAGGTACTTCTCAACACCCTCATCGACATTGACTCTGCGAATGGCACAACCAAGGCAGGCGCCCATGCCACAGGCCATTTCTATTTCAACTGAAACCTGGCATGCCCAGCCTTTGGCCTTAGCAACTTTGGCTGTTGCTTGCATCATGGGTGTCGGACCACAGCAATAGACCGCCGCATCTTCGTAATTTAGTTGCTCGAGTACCTCAGTGATGAAACCATGATGTCCCTCAGTGCCATCATCAGTTGAGACGTAGGTATCACCGAAGGGTTTAAAGCGATCCATTACCAGTAGATCTCGACTCGAGCGAGCACCCTGTAAGGTATGGATTTGAGAATCGGATTTAGAACGGATGAGATCAGATAAGATTAGCAACGGAGCCATACCAATGCCCCCGCCAATCATAATGTGATTTTGCGTATCAGCCACATCAAATCCATGTCCCAGGGGACCGATCATCGATGCTGTTTGTCCCGGTTTCATGGACAGCATGAGTTCAGTGCCAATACCCACAACCTTATACAGGATAGAAATGTGAGTGCCATTGGTCACCTCTGCGACAGAAAAGGGTCTTCTTAGTAATGGATCGGTTCGCTCATTGCCACAGGTGATCATGACAAACTGGCCAGCCTTAGTGTGCTTTGCGATGTTGGGACTATCGAAAATTAATTCCCAGGTGTCATGCGTCAACTGGTTATTAGCAATAACCACACCGTCTTCGATAAACTGTGTAAGAGCCATGGATATGAGTAACGACTAAAAGCTGTCGAGAGGTTATTTGTACTTAGTGTCGTATTCTACTCTTTGTCGGGCAACTTAACCAGATGACTGTAATAGAAATGTTTGGATATATAAGTTAACTACAACTCAAGTTCCTGCTTGAGAAATGGGATTGTTAATTTGCGTTTATGAGTGAGACTCGCTTGGTCCAACTGTCTTAGTTGTGGAAATAACATGCTGTTCTCTCGAGAACCATGTGTCAGCCAGAATTGTCCCACCTCTTTCGAGAGTTCCATACCAAACTCTTTTGCACGTGCTTGCAGAGCTGCCAGTTTTTCATCATCGGATAATTCCTTTAGTTGAAAAACCAGACCAGACAATAATCGGGAGGATAAATCTGGCAAAATATCATTTAATTCAGCGGGTGATTTTGTCGAGGTAAATAGCAGATTGGCACCGCGTTGAATGAAACGATTGAAGCAGTGAAATACGGCTTCCTGCCAATCACGATCTGCAATAATGGCCTCAATGCCATCGATGATCAAGCAGTCATAATTATCCAGACCATCAAGCATAATCGGTGCAATGCCACCCTCTTTGGCATCGATGTAACCGGCAACCAAGCCATGTTCGTTGTAACTGTGAAAAGTCGCTTGCGCTAAATGAGTCTTACCGCAACCCGTAACACCATGAAGAAAAATTGCTTGTCCATACTGTGTTTGTAGCGATTTGAGGTGATCGATAGCCTGTTGATTTCGACCATTCAGGAAATTGGCGAAGTTGAGTATTTCATCGAACTGAATCGTTAGTGGTATTTGCTCTTTCATGAACGCTTAATCAGGCAGGCGAGGCAGTATCATCGGATCCTGATGCTTGATCAGTACTATCTTGGTCAATCGAATCGATGGTTTCCTCGTTGGTGACCTCAATACTTTCGATTTCCTGATTATCCTGCCCATACATCGATGACGACTTGTAACGGCCATGTAAATATCTGACGAGCACCATAATCATCGCTGCTACAGGCAATGCCACGAGAATGCCAACAAATCCAAATAGCTGTCCTCCAGCCATGATTGCAAAAATCACAGCAACTGGATGTAATCCAATTTTGTCACCGACCAGCATGGGAGTGAGTAACATGGACTCAAGTGCCTGCCCAACCCCAAACACTATGGCGATATAAATGAGCGGTGTTAAATCACCAAACTGAACGAGTGCAGCACCTATCGCAGAGGCTATGCCAATGATAAAACCAAGATAGGGAACAATACTGGCTAGTCCTGCAATCATTCCCACCACAAGTGCGACATTCAAACCAACAATCCATAAACCTACAGAATAAATAATCCCCAGAGCCAACATAACGAGCAATTGCCCTCTCAGGAAAGCACCTAGAACCTCATCCATCTCGGCAGCGAGGCGGCTAATCACAGGAACTCTGGCGCGCGGAAGTAAATCTCGGATATTTCCTACCATGATGTCCCAGTCACGCATGAGATAGAATGCAACGACAGGGATCAACACCAGATTAGTCAGCCACAGCACCAAAGCCATGGTTGAACTACCGACACTCTTAAGAATGGAAGTCACAACACCGCTGGCTTCACCCATGTGTGCCTGCAGAGTATTTTTTAGCGCCTGAGGCTCCAGGGCATCCACGGAGAGTCCCAAGTGAGCCTGCATCCATGGTAGTGCGGTGGTATTGAACCAATTAATGAAATCTGGCACAGACTCATACACAATCACAATTTGCTTTTGAATCATTGGGATCAGGAGTAATAGACAAATCACAAGCACCGTGGTGAACAGCAGGAAGATGATTGAGACTCCGATTGTTCGGTTGACGCCTTTATTCTCCAGTCGGTCTACTAGCGGGTCGCCGAGGTACGCCAAGACAGCACCCGTCACGAATGGACTGAGAACGGGGGCCAGTAGATATAATACCCAACCAGATACTAGCAGAAGTGCCAGAGCCATCCATTTGCGTGATTCATCTAACATACTCTGTTGTGACGTGGTCATTGCTTATTCCTGTTAATTATCATTATTTTTGGATGTCTCATCTCGGACATTATTAACCGCCTTGATACCCCATATAATACTGTATTGCAGACCACTTCCAATAGTGGTGAATGTCACTAGATATATTAGCCAGTGTGTAAAGGTGTCAAAGTTAATGTCATATGCCAAGTCAACCATCACTACCAGAACCAATAGGATTTGCAAGAAAGTATTGGTTTTACTCAAGTAGGTTGGCAGCATCTTACTGACACCAAATAAATGATGATAGAACAGGCCACCACTCACAATGACTAGGTCGCGGATTAAGATAAGCGAAAATAACCACCATGGCAGATGTAGTTGCCAACACAGCATAAAGTAGCTACTGACCATTAATAGCTTATCAGCAATCGGATCGGCAACAGAGCCAAACACACTAGTCCAGTTATAACGTTTGGCCAGGAAACCATCCAGGCCGTCGCTAAATCCGGCAATGAAGAACACTAATAACGCTGTAGCATAGAGTTCATTCCATAGCAGTACCACAAGCGGAAACACCAGAAGCAAGCGCATAATCGTTAGCATGTTTGGAATGTCGCGTAGCTGGATCATACTAGCCGTTCCAAACAAAATAGATGGATGGTTGAGAAATATCGAAAGCATTCACGCTGATCTGCATCTCCGAAACGGTTGTTTCCTCGAGTCGTTTTTCAAGTTGGATTGATTGCAATAGGCTCGCTAATTCACCAATGAGTGCTAACTTAAATCGTACCTCTGTGGCAGTGACGCGTGACGGATAGAGCCCAGAGATTGCTGGTTGTGCTTTGAGATACGCCTCAACTGCAGCAATATCTGACAGCGAATTGATACCGGTTACAGAAACCTCAATCAGTGAACTCGTCGAAGTATCCTGAACCACCGCAAAACGGCTTGCAATGCGCTCAATGGATTGCTCAAGACCCGCCGATAAAGCTCCTGAGAGGGTTGCCGCACTACCTTGCCAAACTTCACTTGTTGACTGATCCAATAACAACCAATCCATCAACCAGCCATCAGCAACTAACTCTACCCGACCGGCTAGAATTGCATCAGGATTATAACGCTCAGATGCCAGACGTAACTGGGTAACAAACTGACCCCAAACATCTGCGCTATCAATTGTTAAGCTATCTTCTAGATCCAACAAAGGAAGGATCAGTGGCAGACCACGTTCATCTGCTATCGTACCCATGACATCCAAAAGGCTCTCGTCCGTACCGACCTTATCGAGAAATAACTGCTCAAGTGGGTCCAGTGTCTCCTCTTCAATATCAGTGTTCGATGACGGCTCGGGTTGACCTGCTAGAGACGGCATGTCTAAAAATGGATCGTTGCTCGTTCCTCTAATTAATGTTCTTAACTGTGACTCATAATCAGGCCCCAACAGTAGACGAAATCGCTTGTCACCGACAGCTATCCAGGTGAGCAGTTCCGGTCGATTATTATTCCAGGCGGGAAGATTCAATTGACTGAGTAGTTTTGCAATACCGACCTCATCAAAGATCATGATGAGATTAAATGTTTCATCCTCAGATGGCTGTAGTTGCAACTCGTCAACAGTCTCATATTGATATCTTTGGAGATATTGATTCGCTGTTAAACGGTTTTCTCGGATAGTTGAGGACAACGACTGAGGCGTTAAACCCGTATATCTGACCAAAACCAGTTTGAATGCATCTGATATGGCTTTATTTCTGGTGCTTTGTGATTGGTCTTCTACCTCTGCAACTATAACATTCAGATCTGTCATGACTTTGGCATGCAGAGCATCTGATGACAAAATCAATACTGTCAGGGTCACACAATAAGTGAACTTAACTAGTTGTAGCACGATAAGTTGATTTCCAAATTTCACAAACCGGTTTAGTGTAAGGGGTAACTTGAGTTGCAACAAGTCGATTTAAGTGTTGGTCACTAGTTTTATAGTTTATCTCGTCAGTGTAGGAGTTCAAGTAGCCAAGTTATGTGAACTGTACTGCGGTGATCTTTTTAGGTGTATTGAGTACCAAGTCCCATGACTTAGACTCTCCGATAACATTTTCAGCTCGCTTTCTTCCCGATTCTAATTCTGGGGGGCGATGTTTCAAATTATGCGCATCTGAGGCTAGGATGGTTGCCAATCCGTTTTCGAGAATATAATTGGATGTTTGGTAGCACTTCTCTCCAAATTCGCCAGCGACAGCTCCGGCCGTAAGCTGTAACAATGCGCCCGAGTTGATGAGAGGCTTAATTTTTAGTGGATTCGCCATTATTTCTTTATTTCGTTCAGGGTGAGCGATCATCGGACGGATATTCTTCTGAATCAGCCAGTGAATCATATTATCAATACCCGAGGGAATATGATTATGTGGCATTTCTAGAAGAAGTATTTTGTATCCTTCGTAATTACCCAGAAATGGGATTTTATCCTCTGATAACCATGTCATGATATCAGGACAAACTCTAACTTCAGCTGCATATCCTAATGCAAGGTTTAAGTTGTTTGACTTTAATTGTGACTTAAATTCATTGAAAGCGTTCTTAATGCCTTCATTGAAATTTTCATATCGACCCAAATGAAGATGAGGAGTTAATACTGAATGAGTTATACCTGCATTAATTGCATACTGTGCCATACCCAAGGAGTCTGACATTGACATCGGACCATCGTCAATATCAGGCAGAAAATGACAATGAAGATCGTACATCAGGGTTTAGGTATATCCTCTCGTTGTTGCGAATCCTCAACTTGTTGAGAAGTCTCGTTGTAACCATACTGGTCATAGTACCCCTCATAATCACCATATTTAGCTGATTGATCTAAATCGACTTGGTTTAGTACAACACCGGCAACATTAGCTCCAATCTGAAGCAGTCTACCTATGCCTGATTTTATGTTTTTAATATGCGTGCTATCTGCTTTCACAACATAAACAATGGCATCTGAATGTGTTGATACGATCAATGAATCTGATACAGCCTGCGTTGGCGCTGTGTCAATAATGATTCGATCATATTTAGCAGACAGTAGTTTCATTGCCGTTTTCATAAGGTCTGATGACAGCAACTCTTGCGGATTCGGAGGAATCGCACCAGCGACTAATAGATCAATACCTGATGTGTGATCTTTAACAATACATGAACTCAAGTTAGCTGTATTAGCAATCAGATTAGACAATCCCGGTTGGTAAGGTGGATAACCAAAAAGCTTACCTAAAGATGGCCTACGCAAATCTGCATCTATAAGTAGGACACGCTCCATCTGCCCTAGCGCGAATGCCAAGTTCATCGCCAAGGTAGTTTTACCTTCACCTGGAATAGATGAAGTAACGGAGATAACCTTAGGTGGACTTTCCATTTGGGACATTAAAATTGACGTTCTGATAGTTCTGATCGCTTCAGCGAAGCCTTTGGAGTGCGTATCAAAAAATGTTTCTACTGCCAAATTTTCGTTTTTCTTTAGTTTTTGCTTGGGTATCAAGCCCAACATTCTCTGACGAAGTCGCCTTTCAATATCGTCAAGACTCCTAATGCCTCCACTTAGGAAATCGAATAAAAATACCAGACCTACAGCTAATGCAAATGCTAGACCTGTAGCAAAAACAACGATTTTCTTTTTGCTTGGCTTAGATGGATATTGAGGTGGTACTGCACGATCAAGGATTCTTGCATTAGCAGTCTGAAATCCAGTTGTTTCAGAAGTTTCTTTTAATCTCGTAAAGAAGGTTGTGTATAACTCTTGATTAATTTGCACCTCGCTCGCCAAGCGACTGTACTCACGATCAATGGCAGATAGTCGTTGAAACTCAGTCTTTGAACGTTTTAACCTAGTTTCTATGGCTCTCTGATTAGCAATTGCTGTTCGATATTCCGTCTGTATGCCACTTACTAACTTTGAAACCTCACTCTCGAGGGCACTTCTAACCGAGTCTAGTTCAGCTTGGGCTGCTATCATTCTTTGGTGTCTGGGGCCAAATACCTGAGACAGCTCAGAAATTAATTGGTTAGCCTGAATTTCAGCATTTTTAACTTGCTGAATTACTGGATGATTGAGAACTTCAGGTATAGAAATCAGGCTTTCCAACGTCTGACCTTGGGTTGTCAGGTCATAAATAGATTTAGATTGGCCTACTCGAGCTCTAGCATCACTAAGTTGTTCACTCAAATCATCTAATTCACGCTGCGCCAGACTAGTGATACCACTAGCATCGACTAAACCCTCACGCTCTAGAAAATCTTGTAAATTAGCCTCAGCATTTGTCAACTTATTCTTAATGTTGGCCATACGCTCGTTCATCCACGCTGAGGCTTTTGCTTCCATTTCCAACTTAGACTCCAAGAAGCTTTGGATATATATTTCTGCCAGACCATTAGCGACCTCAGCAGCGAGTATTGGATCTGCTGAATCGTATGTGATGTTAACTAGCTGAGTATTGATAATCGGTTGGAATGAGAGCTTCTTCTGGAAGATTTCTACTGCGTCTTGCATAGCTAGTCGTTCTACCTCAGCCTCAGATATATCATCATCGATAACATCACCCACTCCAGTGGTGAGGTAACTGCTCATAGAAGATTCAGTGACACCTTCAATAGCGGCATACCTAGGTATAAGTTGGTCATAGTCGGGTTTATTTAGAAGATCTAATTTCTCTATAACCTTTATTGCCATCTTCCGTGACTTTAGTATCTCAAATTGAGTGCTGTAATAACGCATGTTATTCTGATTTACATCATAGATTTCGCGAACTGAAACCGTGTTGGCTATTTCTGGCTCAATCATGAGTTTAACTGTAGCTGAGTATTGAGGTGTCAGACTAAATGAGTAGTAAATCGCAGCAACTGCGACAACAAAGGAGAATGAAGCTATCTTCCATTTAGCACGATCGATGATCCGCCAATATTCCATCAAATCAAACGATGACTCCTCCATACCTCGCTCTGCAACAATTGAGCGTAATTCTTTTTCCATTTTATAAACTCCTAAAACACGCTCTCTTCAACGCTAATCTGATCACCTGGAAAAACTCTATCAGTCAAGGATACTTCAATCTTACCTTGCTCAGGGTTCGTTGCACGGATGACAAATATATCATCTTCATCACCCGCAGGTGTTAAACCGCCAGCCAAAGTGATCGCCCTACTAACGTTAAGCCCCGGCTGATATGGGTAACCCCCAGGATTATTAACTGCACCATCGATAAAGAATGGCCTGTATTCCACAATAGTTATTTGAATGGTTGGATTAATGAACGCTGCAGGTGCTTTTGTCAATTCATCGAAGATAAATTTTTCTAACTGCTTAACTGACATACCAATTAATTTAATTGGTTTATCAATATATTTGTAATTAATTGTACCCACTTCATCTAATCGGGTTTCTAGGGTCATCGTCTCATCTTCGAAGATAGAAATACGAATAGTATCTCCACTATCTAATTTATAGTTTGAAACTAGTAATGATTGCTCAGCAGCTATGGTTAACTGCGTGTTTGACGAAAAAATAATTAATAAGCCAACTATGATATTCCTGATATTAAATATCGTTTTAAACATAATATCCTCGCAAAACATGATGATTTTGGTGTGGTCAGAACTAATGGTTCAGTTGAGTTATGATCTACAGTTCGTAGCTACATGGAATTAAAACAAATCATAACTGATATTAATGCCGTAGATTATCTGGTCGTAGCCAAAAAGGCTAGAATCAATATCAGAATCTCTGTTTGTAGAACTATAGTACAGGTTCGCATTTAATCGATCGCTGATAGAATAGTCTAGTTCAGCTGCAAATGTCTGGCTATCAAATTCTTCGTCTGAGCCAAAAAAGTCTGTATTTTCAGTCGAAAATGTAATAGTTGATTGCCAATTTCTGCCCCAACTAGCCACCCAATTGATACTGGTAGATGAGACATCTCTTGAATTCCCAATACCAATCGAAGACTCACCTGTCTTAGATGTATTGAATCTAATGATCGAACTTTCGGAGAAAGCCCAATCCACTGATGCAGACCAAATATTGGTGTCTTCAGACCCACCTAGGAGAAAATCTCTGGTCTGTGTTCCAAGCTGAAATCTACCCGTTGTTTTTGCAGTGGCATCCCATGATAGTCCCAACAAAATACTATCAACTGTGCTTCCAAAGCCCGTTTCAATGTCGTATTCTAATTCCGTTCTCTGGATATTTGCGATGAGGTCAGTTTTTGCACCAACTTGGTATGAGAGGGAGACGCCATAGCTATTATCTTGTCGATCTCGGATGCGTGTTACATCATTACCAAGATTGTCGAGACGAGCATCATAGTCTACCTGTTGAATATTGTAGTAAAATTCGAGCTGTGCTTTGGCCCCTTCTCTTCCAAATGTGTAATTAATCCCGTAATCATTTCTACTGAGTGTATCAACCTCTCGCTGAAGGTTGCCTTGGCCCGTATTAAAACCCTGGCCTCGTCCCTCATGTGTATCTGCCAAGCCAATGTTAAGATTAATTCTGTGTCTTGAAGTTAATGAAAAATCTGCTGACAGGTCCAAAGATGTATCAGAATAGTTATCCTCACTGCTACCCTCATGCTTCACAGTCTCATTGAGGAAAGCAATTCTGAAGTTCGAACTATCAGAGCCAAAATCTAGTGCAAGTTCTGGTCTCACTAAAAATGCATAGGCATCGTCAGGTGATACGCTACTTCGTGTTAAATTATCATTGTAAAAGTAACTGCTAGCCAAATTAAATGATAAACCGCGGTTTGTTTGCTCATCATTGGAACCTGCCATGAGATGTGAACTAAACATACAAATGGCTACAGAGACACAACAAAATGAAGTTTTATCGGAAACTTTCAAGTAACTAGCTGTTCGGTTAATCTTATTTCTATTCGAATTGTGTAAAATCATAATACTTCCATTTTTATACAATAATATTTCTTATTTATAGCTAAAACACTAACTGTATTTGACAGGCCTACCAAAGTTCAGCCACATGCAGGTCATACTTAGTGCCAATAATACCCATATAGTAACAACTAAGCTAGAAAAGCTACATCAAAAACCACACGATGGCGTTATTGTTAAAATAATAATTTTTCTAATCATTGACTCATAATGATAGGTGTGGATAATTGACACAACATTAGGGTAGTAGTTGATATTGCTAGCTTTACACGACATTAACAATTAAATAATAACAATAATATGTGGGTAAAAGTACCCAATTATAAAAACAGTCGTTTAACTAAAATCAGCAGTTAATAGAATTACTCAGTAATAAGAAATTCAACTATATCAGGGAACGAACGTTAATCTTCGGGAAGTCGATGCGATGAACTCAAGCATTATCAGAGCACAGCAAAATACATTCTCTACAGTTTTTAGACTGCTGGATGTATTGATAATTAGTATTACATTTATAATCGCAGCTCGACTCCTCTCAGTTCAGTTCACACAAGCTGAATTACTGCAGTTGCTCATATCAGTTATATTGTTTCTTATCATATCTGAATCTTTTGAGTTGTACCGCTCCTGGCGAGTGGACTCTATCTTACAACAGATAGGTGTAACTCTGGCTTGTTGGGGTTTAGTCTGTGGGTCATTGGCTTTTGTGCTTTTCTTTACCAACATCTTCCCAGCTGAAAGCAATGTAGTATCCGTGGCTTGGTTAGCTGTGACAGGCATTATGTTACCTCTATGGCGCATAATTGTAAGATTGCTGTTGGGTCATCTTAGAAAAAATGGTGTTAACTCTCGCACTGCACTAATTATCGGCGCTACACGTTCTGGTTCAGAACTGGCGAAAAATATTCTTACTAATCCGCAGTATGGATTGAATCTCATTGGTTTTTGCGATGACAGAAATATTGATCGCCTAGACAAAGAGAAGCAATACATAAAACCTTCAGTTTTTCTTGGTAGTGTGAAGTATGCAATTCAACTAGCAAACGAGAGCAAGATTGACAATATATACATCGCGATGCCGATGAGCGCCGAGGAAAGAATACAAGAAATTCTTGAACTATGTGGTAACACAACCGCTGATGTTCACATCATTCCTGACTTCTTTACATTCAATTTGATTAACAGTCGTTTGTCCAGAATTGGTGAAGTTCAAACGCTGAGTGTTTACGACACTCCTATCAATGGTTTAACTAGTTGGGTTAAGCGCATCGAAGATTTGTTAGTGGCAGGATCTATCTTAACGTTCATCTCAATACCCATGCTCTTCATTGCATTGGGCGTGAAATTGAGTAGTAAGGGTCCAGTATTTTTCAGACAAGACCGCTATGGCTTGTCGGGTGAGCGAATTAAAGTACTGAAATTCCGTTCAATGACTGTCTGCGATAACGGCAAAAAAGTTAAGCAGGCACAGAAAGGCGATGCACGTATCACACCATTTGGAGCTTTCCTGAGGAAAACATCTCTCGACGAACTACCACAGTTTTTCAATGTTCTAGGTGGTTCAATGTCTGTTGTCGGCCCACGTCCTCACGCTGTAGCCCACAACGAGGAATACCGTGAAAAAATTGGTTGCTACATGCTTCGCCACAAGGTCAAACCAGGTATTACAGGATGGGCTCAAATCAACGGATGGCGCGGTGAGACAGAAACCATCGACAAAATGGAAAAACGTGTTGAGTTCGATTTAGATTATCTGAAAAACTGGTCTGTATTTCTTGATTTGAAAATTGTTTTACTCACGGCATTCAAGGGTTTCACTGGTAAAAACGTATACTAAGCTAGGGATCATCCCACAAATACATCAGCCTAGTAATCCTCTCGCATTTAAATTATTCTAAATGCAATCAAGAATAGATAACTATTGCGTCTATCATCCTCAGCTTTAATAAGTGTGAATGCCCATGAACGGTAAAAAGAATAAACTCTCTCTTAAGGACTGGCGGGAACTTGCTGAGAGAGAGTCTAGAGGAAAGTTCAATCACCAACTCTCCCGTATGACACCTGAAGGCATTAGTATAAAGTCACTTTATACCTCGGAGGATATTGATTCACTTCCATTTATTAATTCTTTACCTGGATTCGCGCCCTATTTACGTGGCCCTAGGGCGACAATGTATACAGGACGCCCATGGACCATAAGACAATATGCTGGATTCTCAACCGCAGAGGAATCAAATGCATTTTTTCGTAAGAACTTAGCATCCGGACAGACAGGACTATCAGTGGCTTTCGATCTTGCTACGCATCGAGGCTATGACTCTGATCATGAAAGAGTTATTGGTGATGTCGGCAAGGCAGGAGTTGCAATCGATAGCGTTGAAGATATGAAAATACTATTCGACGGCATTCCTCTAGATAAAATGTCGGTCTCAATGACCATGAATGGTGCTGTCATACCTATCTTAGCTATGTTTATTGTGACTGCAGAAGAGCAAGGTGTATCTCCTCAACAACTAACTGGCACCTTACAGAATGACATCTTAAAAGAATTTATGGTGCGAAATACCTATATCTATCCGCCTGAACCCTCTATGAGAATAGTCTCAGATATTATTGCGTATACGTCTGACAATATGCCGAGATTTAACTCAGTCTCAATCTCTGGTTATCACATGCAGGAAGCAGGAGCTACAAGCGCTCAAGAACTGGCCTATACTATTGCTGATGGCATCGAGTATGTTCGCGCAGCGATTGCCAAAGGACTTGATGTGGACGACTTTGCTCCCAGACTTTCATTCTTTTTTGGAATTGGAATGAACTTTTTCATGGAAATTGCAAAATTACGTGCCGCGAGGTTGTTGTGGTCATCACTAATGAAGGAGAATTTCTCTCCCAAAGACCCTCGATCTTTAATGCTAAGAACGCATTGTCAAACATCCGGCGTTAGCCTTACTGCTAATAGTCCATATAACAATATAGTTAGAACAACATTAGAAGCGTTATCAGCAGTCTTGGGTGGTACCCAATCGTTACACACTAACTCGTTTGATGAGGCACTTGCATTACCAACCGAATTTTCAGCCAAAATAGCACGAGAAACACAAGTTATTTTGCAAGAGGAAACCGGGGTCACTGATGTTATCGATCCACTAGCGGGTTCATATTATATCGAAAGTCTGACGAACGAATTGGTTAATGCTGCGCGGAAGCTCATTGATGAGGTAGAGTCATCAGGCGGTATGACTAAAGCTGTAGAGTCAGGTATCCCGAAAATGAAAATTGAAGAAGCTGCAGTCATTAGGCAGGCTGCAATTGATCGTGGTGAGCAAATAATAGTAGGTGTCAATAAGCATCAATCAGAGGAAAAACAGGATATAAACATTCGGGATATTGATAACTCAGCCGTTAGAGAGCTGCAACTATCTCGTCTATCTTCGATCAAAGAGAACAGAGATGGTAAACAGGTACTTGAGGCCTTAGAAGCATTAACTGATGCAGCAAGACATGATGAAAACTTAATACCATTAGCTATAAAAGCAGCAAGGGCAAGAGCAACGGTAGGAGAAATTTCTCAAGCGCTTGAGTTAGTGTTTGGTAGACATCGACCTAATACACAATCAGTTTCCGGTGCCTACAGTAAAGCTTATGAGGGTAATGAGGAATTTATGAATATTCGTGAGCAAGTTAATGATTTTGCCAAATCAGAGGGTCGTCAACCTAGAATGCTTGTGTGTAAGCTTGGTCAAGATGGTCATGATAGAGGTTCTAAGGTAATAGCAACTTCCTTTGCTGATATTGGCTTTGATGTTGATATTGGCCCACTTTTTCAAACTCCGGAGGAGGTTGTAAGGGATGCTATAGAGAATGATGTACACGTGATTGGTATTTCAACTCAAGCGGCTGGACATATGACGCTTGTACCACGTGTAATAGATATCTTAAAAGAACAAAATGCCAATGATATTATTGTGATTTGTGGAGGAGTTATTCCCATCAAGGATCACAGTACCCTTCTTGAACAAGGTGTATCAGCTATATATGGTCCAGGTACCAATATATTGAAAGCTGCTGAAGAGGTTTTAGAACTTATTAAACTTAATCAGACTAGAGAATGAAGTCCGATATATCATCATTAGCTGAGCAAATTCTTGACGGTGACAGAAGAGCACTATCTCAAGCGATTACACTTATCGAATCTACACGAATCGACGACAGAGAAAATGCATTTATTTTGCTAGAGAAAGTGATTCCGTATTCAGGAAATTCTATTAGGCTTGGTGTTTCTGGTGTGCCTGGAGTTGGCAAGTCGACATTTATTGAAGCTATTGGTAATCATGTTATACAACAAGGTCACCGCCTTGCAGTTCTGACCATAGATCCGTCGTCCTCGATTAGTGGTGGTTCTATTTTAGGTGATAAAACACGCATGAATACGCTCTCCAGAAGGGAAGAAGTATTCATCAGACCCTCTCCAACAGGCTCTACATTGGGAGGCGTTTCTCGACGAAGCAGAGAAACCATGATTCTATGTGAAGCTGCTGGTTATGATGTTGTCATGATTGAGACAGTAGGCGTTGGCCAATCAGAAACAGAAGTCTCGAATATGACAGATATGTTCCTTCTCCTATTATTGCCTGGCGCAGGAGATGAGTTACAAGGTATAAAGCGAGGTATTATGGAACTTGCAGACCTTGTTTTAATCAACAAGGCTGATGACGACCTAACATCTCTCGCTCTTCGCGCACAGGCAGAATTTCGTAACGCACTTCGCATATTAAATCCGACAATGACAGCTGAAGAACAAGTGGATGTATTAACCTGCTCATCTCGAGATGGTAGTGGATTGAGTGAGGTCTGGACTAGTGTAAAGACTTATGTTGAATCGCAAAGACAAAATGGTGGGTTTTCCGAACGAAGAACAACTCAAGCAAAGAATTGGATGTGGATGGAAGTCTATCAGACATTACTCGATTCTCTTAAAAGCGATAATGAAGTCCGTTTAAAAATACCTGATTTTGAGGCGGCAATAAAAGATGGCACATTGCCTCCTACACTAGCAGCAAGAAAATTACTCGATATCTTTCTTAAAAAATAAAATAGATAAATTAGTCACAAATGGTGCATTTTTATGAGCGAAAGACCTTTCAAAATATTAGGAGTTCAACAAATAGCAATTGGTAGTTCTGATAAAAATCGTTTACGAAATTTGTGGATTGACATATTGGGGCTACCTTTGATCGGTAATTTTAAAAGTGAGTCAGAAAATGTTGTCGAAGATATTGTTATGGTCGGCTCAGGGCCTTTTAAAGTTGAATTGGACTTGATGCAGCCACTAAATCCTGAGCGGAAACCGCGTGTAGATATTCCACCATTAAATCATATTGGTCTCTGGGTCGATGACCTTTCCTCTGCAGTAACGTGGTTAGAGGATAAAGGGGTCCGTTTTACTCCTGGCGGTATACGTAAAGGAGCATCCGGCTACGACGTTTGTTTCATACACCCTAAGGCTAGTGAAAATTTCCCAATTGGCGGTGAAGGCGTCTTAATAGAGTTAGTTCAGGCTCCAGCAGAGGTGATACTAACAAACTCATATCAGGAGCCCTAAGAAGGTTTCAGATATATTAGTAATAGCAATATAATTGTACGTTGATATACAGAGTGGCGTACATTTCGCCCAATATCATCATTCATCTCGGTCTGTTTTTATCCAAGATTTTTGTTTATTGAAAAAGTATGAGAACGGAATGTATAGCTTCTTAAGCACGAGTAAAGGAATTCTTATAATATCTCTATGATTTATAAACTTATTGTCCTTAAAAGCAAAAGCGATTATCAAACCCATAAGAGTGAAAAGCAAAGATAGCATGAGAATATAAGATGCAAACTCCATCCCAGACAATATGTAAGTAGTTAGTATAAATAATAATAAGATCGGTAGCGTAAACGTTATCGGTGGGAAAGAGGCATCTATACACTGAAATAAACTTTTCCACTTTCCACTGAAAAGCGACCTCATCATAAGTGGCATTGCAATATTAAATATCGTTGATAGATGTCCATGTATCCACCGTGTCTTTTGAGTTTCAGATGCCTTATCACCAACTTGGAATCTACTCACTACTTTGCTACTACTCAAATAGTAGCTTTCATATCCTTGGTAACTTAACTCCAGTCCGATCTGAAGATCTTCAGCTAATGCGTTCGCTGAAAAATCAATTTTCTGAAATATATCTAGCGGAAAAACCATTCCTGAGCCCATCAATTGACAGGGCATACCAAGAGTACTAGCGCCGGTTGCCCTAACGTGATTTTTAATCCACCATGCAAAAGCAGATAATCTGGAAGAAAGCGACTCATTCTCAGAAGGAAGCATCTCATAATGACATTGAATTGGGGCGTGCTTATGCAGAGCGAGCTTTTTCATGTAAGAAATGTCAAGCATCGAACAATCACAATCAGCATCGATATTAAAAACCACATCAGGTTTATACTTAACTAATAGCTCCCTGCCAAAATGAAGAGCATGACTCTTACCTTTGAGGTTTAAATCATCTCTTTCATAGACTACCGCCCCACAGGAACGACTTATTGATGCCGTATCGTCTGTACAATTATCAGCAATGACAATTATTTGGTCCCATTCTTCTAGCGCAGGCTTTAGTGAGTTTATTGTGTTATCAATTACATCTTTTTCATTATGTGCAGGAATCAAAATGACCGAGCGTACGTGCTGTTTATTCTCATCCTGCGATAGTTCAGTGTAAGAGTCTCGAATAATAAATATTTGTACGACTATCTCAACTAAGAACAATATTGACGTGAGGAAAAAGTAGCCGCTAATTAGTAGAAGTAAGGTATTAATGAATAAGCTGAACATTTCAGGAGTCTTAGTTATTATATATTTGAGCTAGTATGATGAGTTGATGGTTATATCCCCAACATAATTAATCATTGTATACCTTTTGGCTGATTAATATTAGAGTCTTACTATAAACCTTGGATATGTAAATATTAAATCTAGATAATATAAAAACAAAGCCGATAGTCACAACTACCGGCTTTTATTTAGAATTTTACACTCTATTTGTAGAGAAATTAGTTAACTATAAACTCCTCATCGTCCTCAATATACATTGAGCGATCGATTGACAATAAGTAGTTGATGATGTCTTGCCGCTGGGTTTCTGATAATTCGACCGCATGTGTTCCTATTGATAAA
>CAXRAF010000106.1:0-8876 GCA_964228485.1 Alteromonadales bacterium
AACCAAGGCCATAAAATCTGAGGATTGCACTTTCTGACGAATGAATACCATGGTCTCGTCAAATGCCTGTTTTATTGCCTCGTCGGTGTCATCTAATTTTGACGGATCAGGTGTCGGCCAATGCAGTTTCGGCGTGTCACCAAACCAAACCGGACATACTTCACCGGCCGCTGAATCACAAACAGTTATAATTAAATCGGGTTCGAAGTCTGCGACATCATTCCAGGATTTCGAGCGTAAATGTTCCGTCGCGATATTATTTCGTTGCAACAATTTAACCGCATCGGCATTGACCTGATCCTCGGGCGAACTGCCGGCACTCTCGGCTGTGACGATACCCTTGCCCAAGGCATTGGTAACGGCCTGATATAACTGACTCCGACATCGGTTATGAGTGCATATGTAAAGTACTTTGAAAGATTTCATTCTAATTATAAAAATATCTCATGAACGATTTTGACAGTATAAAGTCATATGATTGTGTTCGCTAGATAGCTCTGCTATGTTGCAACGATAATGTCACATTTACACTGTCACATTCGTAGCGATACAGACTGCGAATTGGCACGCCAGACTAACAGAGGTAATGTTGACTTCTTATCAGGCCCAGAACTAAGAATTGTGGACGATGTCAAAGAAATCATAGACCTTATCAGTTAATCTGAGGCAAATTTTGATGGAGAAAAACGGTATGCTCGTTAAAACTAAGCAATTGCTCATTCTTTTCAGTGCAGCATTTATCCTGACCGCATGTGGTGGCGGTGGTGGTAGCTCGAACCCTGAGCCTCCTCCTTCCGAAAATGGCAATGAACCCACCTATACCGCAGGTACCTTTGAAGATGATTCATTATTTAAGAATCGCTGTGAGAATCCAAGAACATTCACTGATATCAATGGCGACCCCTACCCAGATGTTCAGGGTTCCACATTATATGAGAACCATTGGTTACGCTCTTGGAGCAATGATACCTACTTATGGTACGACGAGATTACTGACGTTAACCCAGCCAATTACAATGATCCGTTGGATTATTTTGCAATATTAAAAACCAATGCCATTACGGCATCGGGTAAAGATAAAGATGAATTTCACTTCACTCGTGATACCACAGATTATGAGCAAGCGACACAAACCGGTATCTCTGTGTCTTATGGTATTGACTGGGAGTTGGTCAGCGCTGCGCCACCACGAGAGCTCTATATCCGCTTTATCCAACCGGGGTCACCTGCAGACGAACCATCATTAAACCTCCGTCGTGGCACAAAAATTATCGCCATCGATGGTGTTGATGTCGAGTTTGGCGATGACGTGGATACTCTAAATGCTGGATTATTCCCGTCTGAGAATGGTGAAACGCATACCTTCACCATACAGGATGTCGGCTCCACCGATCAACGAGATGTGGTGCTATCAGCGACAGAAGTAGTTGAAGATCCAGTACCCTATGCTCAGATTATCAATACCGCGACAGGCCGAGTCGGTTACATGATGTTTAATACCTTCGGTACCTTTCTGGCCGAGGATGAGCTGGTCACAGCCATGACGGACTTCCGTAATAACAATGTGACCGATTTAGTGGTTGATTTACGTTATAATGGTGGCGGATTTCTTTATATTGCAAGTCAGCTTGCGTACATGATCGCTGGTAACAGCGCTACCTCTGGCAAGACCTTCGAAACACTGCGTTTTAATGACAAACACCCAACGATCAACCCAGTGACAGGCAATACGATTAACCCAACGCCTTTCTACAACACGACCAGTCAATATTCTGAGCAGTTTGGTTCTGGTTTTAACCTCCCACAGTTGAGCTTAAGCCGCGTCTATATCCTGACCACTGATGGTACCTGCTCAGCAAGTGAAGCTCTGATCAACGGTCTACGTGGTATTGATATTCAGGTAGTGCTCATCGGTTCGACAACCTGTGGCAAGCCTTATGGTTTTTATGCCACTGATAACTGTGGTACCACCTACTTCACCATTCAGTTCGATGGGATTAATGATAAGGGTGAAGGCGGTTATGCCGATGGCTTTACTCCCATGAACGATCCATTTGGTGCGGGTATTCTTCAAAGCGGCTGTTATGTCGAAGACGATATTACCAGCTTACTTGCCGAAGAAACTGAGCCGCTGCTAGCTGCGGCACTGAATTATCGTAATACCAGTTCATGTCCAACCATTATGAAATCTGGATTACAGTCATTGCAGACGCTATTGCCGAGATACGAAGGTCTGGGTGGTGCTCAGCGACTCATTCGTGAGCAAAAACTGCTTGATGATCCGTTTAAGAAAAATAAGTAAGTTGCTACACCGGGTGTCCCTCGTGGCACTCGGTCTCATCACCTGGGGTTGTCAGACAACACCTTATGCCGGCTCACGCTCAGCCACGATTGCGGTCCACTCGCAAGAATCTCTGGTAGAACTTCGCCAAGCGGTCAAAGAGTTACTCAATGGGCGTGAAGTGCTTGTGTCAGCCTCGGCATTCACTAAGAGCCATCGTCTGATCATACAACGGAAAGCCATTAAAGGACCCGGGGGGAGGATCATTGATACACGGGTCGATGAAAAACCCCTGATTTTCGAGCTGTTTACTGCCGATGAACAATGCTATGTCATGCGCAAGGACACAGAGCAAGTAAAACCACTGGCACGCGCTAATTGCCAAACCTAGTCGGTTACAAGCGGTTAACATGTAGTTGCTACAAAACTACCTTTTACTGCGTGGACAAGGCTGTCACGAAGCGACGAAATTCCTCACATAAGCGTGACAAAGAATGGCGCAACACATGATCATCAGCCAATAGCAATAACTCCTTCTGGTGACGTTGGGCGAATTGAATGGCATTATCAACTGGAACAATCTCATCGTCCCAACCATGAATGATCAATGTCGGACGATCGGCAGGGTTCACATCTGTGGCATCATAGCCGGGCATGTACACTGCTGGCGCCATTAAAAATAGTGCCTCTACATGGTCAGAATCACAGGCCCGCAGTGACACATAGGCCCCCATGCTTGACCCCACCAAGAGCAGGGGTTCATGATTTTGCGCGATAACTTGGCTAAGTTTATCAGCGCGGACTTCGGGATCGTCTATTCCACGATAATCGATGCTTTCTGAGGACAAGCAGAGCTTATCACAGATGGCTCTCAAAGCATTGATTTTAACCCCTGATGGACCGCTTTCCTTACCGTGACTAAAAATAACTTTGATGGACATCAGAACCCCTTGGTGATTCGATCACATAACATGCAATTCAGGTATAATACCGCAAAATAATAATACTCTCTGGAGAAAATTCGATGAATAAGCCGCTAATAAATATCCTGTTGATGGCCAGTTGCACAGCCCTAATTTTTGGTTGTGGTGCGGAGCAACCTCCTGCTGCAGAAGCAGAGCCAGTGCCTGAAACGGCTGCTGAATTCGTTGCACGTGCTGAATCCGAAATGCTCGAGGCCGCTATAAAATATGAACGCGCTGCATGGGTTAATGCCAACTTTATTACTTATGATACCGATTTGATTGCCTCTGAAGCCAGCGAAGCCTATACCGTTACCGGTGTCAGACTGGCCAATGAAAGTAAACAGTTTACAAATGTCGATGATCCGGAAATTGCGCGCAAATTAAATATGATCCGCAGTACCTTGGTGTTACCTGCCCCTTCGGATCCGGCCAAGGCAAGAGAGCTGAGTCAATTAGCAACCGAGTTAAATTCCATGTACGGCAAAGGCAAGTATTGTGATGCAGCTGACCAATGCAAATCACTCGGTGAGCTGAGTCAGGTACTTGCGACCTCTCGTCAACCGGATGAATTACTCGAGGCATGGAATGGTTGGCGTACCATCTCGGTGGATATGAAACCAAAATTTGCCCGTCTGGTCGCGATTGCCAATGAGGGTGCTCGCGAGCTGGGGTATAAGGATCTTGGCGCCATGTGGCGTTCCAAATATGACATGCCCGCAGATGACTTTGCCACAGAGCTCGATCGCCTCTGGGATCAGGTCAAACCACTCTATACAGCCTTACAGTGCAAAGTGCGCGCAGATCTTGCCGCCCACTACGGCGAAGATGTGGTTGATGTGAGTAAACCCATACCGGCACATCTGTTGGGTAATATGTGGTCGCAGGGCTGGGGTAATATTTACCCACTCGTAGCACCAGAAAATGCCGATCAGGGCTTTGATCTGACTGAGCTCATCAATAGCCAGGGAATGACTGAGCTGGACATGGTCAAAACAGCGGAGACCTTCTTCACCTCTCTGGGACTGGAAGCACTACCGGAAACCTTTTGGGAGCGATCACTGTTCGTCAAACCACAGGATCGCGAGGTGGTCTGCCATGCCAGCGCCTGGGATATCGACTGGAAAGAAGATCTGCGCATTAAAATGTGCATCAAGAAAGATGCCGAGGACTTTCAAACCATCCATCATGAACTGGGTCACAACTACTATCAGCGAGCCTACAATCAGCAATCATTTTTGTATGCAAACTCAGCTAATGACGGTTTCCATGAGGCACTAGGTGATACCGTGGCTCTGTCTGTAACACCAGAATATCTGCAGCAAATCGGTTTACTGGATGAAATTCCTGAGACTGGTTCCGATATTGGACTGTTGCTCAATATGGCATTAGAAAAAATTGCCTTCATCCCATTTGGTCTCATGGTGGACCAATGGCGCTGGAAAGTGTTCAGTGGCGAAGTGACACCTGATCAGTACAATGATGCCTGGTGGGAATTACGCGAAAAATATCAGGGGGTTATGGCACCAAGTGAACGCACCAATGATATGTTTGATCCCGGCGCGAAATATCACGTGCCCGGCAATGTCCCTTATACCCGCTACTTTCTAGCACATATATTGCAATTCCAAATGCATCGTGCCCTATGTGAAAAGGCCGGAAATACCGATCCACTTCACCGCTGCACCATCTATAACAATCAGGACGCTGGCAAAGCACTGAACGAAATGATGGTTATGGGATCATCAAAGCCATGGCAGGATGCACTAGAGGCATTAACAGGACAGCGTGACATGGATGCCACCGCAATCATCGACTACTTCGCGCCTCTGAAGACTTGGCTAGATGAACAAAATGCTGGCCGCCAGTGCGGCTGGTAGTTCATGCTTGATACCAGCAGTGAGCAATTCTTAAAACTGGATCGTCACGATTTAAAACGTGATGATCCTGATTGGATTGCAGCCTGTCTGTCTGAGCCAACCACCAAGGTTATTGCATCTTGGCGTTACCGTTTTCCCGTCTCTGATGGCTTCGTTCGTCCAATGAGCGTTGCTGAAATATCAGCACTCACTGATGCCTCTGTTGAGTATTATTTCCTCGGTCAGGAGGCATCTTCAGGAAGCTATTTCTTTGCTGCTCAAATAGCAGAACCGAGTCAACCACTGGATGACTGGTTGTCTATTCGTCATCTGCATAACAATGAACCCTTAACTGAGATTCTGTTATTCGCACAGGGGTTGCTCAACTGGCATCGTGACTGTTCATTTTGTGAGACCTGTGCTTCGCCATTACAAGTGGCTAGCGGCGGTGCTAAGAAGTTATGTGCCAGTCCAGACTGTAGCAAGGAGGTATTTCCGCGCATCAACCCGGCGATTATCGTGCTGCTGTTGCACCAAGATCGCTGTCTTCTGGCGAACTCAAAAAGGTTTCAGGGTGATATTCCGATGTATTCATGCATTGCGGGGTTCAGTGAGACGGGAGAAACGTTTGAGCAAACACTGCATCGCGAAGTTTATGAAGAGGTTGGCCTACAGGTGACTGAAACGCGATATCTGTGTAATCAGCCATGGCCATTCCCCAGCTCTTTTATGGTGGGTTTTCATGCCTTTACCCAAGATACCAAGGTCACTTACCATGATGGTGAGATTAATGATGCCCGTTGGTTTAATCGGGCCGAGTTAAAACAGGCTGTTGAGGCTGGCATAATTCAATTATCATCACAGAAATCCATCTCATTCACACTTCTGGCTGATTGGTATAATTCCGGCTCTGATCATAGACTTGAGCAGATACAGAGGGTGTAACTTTTTGCTATCTCGTGAGTCAATTCTATTGAGAAGTAACTATTGTTGTAATGATTAATGACCACTGACAAAGCAGACAAAATAATCGCCTGTATTGCCGCAATTCCCTCGGGTATGGTGGCATCCTATGGTCAAATAGCAGAGCTTGCCGGGATTGCTCGCGGTCATCGTGTGGTGGCCAAGTTTCTAAAGCAGGATAATTCAGTTGATGATTTACCATGGCATCGCGTGATCCGTGCTGATGGCAAGCTTGGTTTCCCAATAGGCAGTCGAATGTTTATGCAACAAATGACACAACTCAAAGTAGAGGGCGTTGTGGCGAAAAATAATCGAATAGATATGAAGCGCTATGCCTGGCAACCCACTTTAGATTTTATTTTATTTCACCCCGACTTATGAATGAATCAAAAACAACCTATGACCTGAAATTCTGGCTGACACTGATTGCCCAGATTGTATTTTTCATGCTGCTATTCCTCGCCTTAAGTGAATGGCGTGCCTCGGATATGCGCGAAACCGGCGCCCAAGTTAAGGTGCTCAACAGCCCAACGCTTGATGGTACCACCATCACCTTTCCTGACGCTGAGACGAATAAACAAACCCTGATATACTTTTTTGCCCCCTGGTGCACCATCTGTCATCTGAGCATTGAGAACCTGAATGATGTTCAGGCACAATTTGAGGACGAGGTGAACATCATTACCGTGGCTTTAGATTATCAGTCTGTTGATGAGGTATCAGAGTTCATCGCCGAAAAGACGCTCGACTATCCAGTGATACTGGGTGATGCACGTTGGTCTCAGGAGTACAAAATCACCGCCTTCCCCAGCTATTACATTGTTGATGCTGAGGGGACGGTGTTATCTCGCAGTCTAGGTTATAGCTCGACGGCCGGCATGCTATCTCGGCTAGCCTGGGTTGATATAGATTAGCGCGCTTGGACAGAGCGGGTTCTGACTTACTGACGTTTGATGGCCTATGAGGTATGATAAATCCATATCTGACATACACAGAAAAATAACAAATACACACTAACTGGGCGTTAACAATGATTTCTCCACGACTCGCCAACATGGCTTTATTTCTGGCACCACTGATTTCTTTAGGAGTAACCTTCTGGCTTATGGATGCCGGCTGGCCACCAGAGCGAGCCATGACATTAGGTATTACCCTTCTAACCGCGAGTTGGTGGATATTTGAGCCGATCCCCATTCCAGTGACATCATTTATCCCAATTGCATCCTTTCCGCTACTGGGCATATTAACTGCTAATGAGGTGGGCCAATCCTATGGCAGCCCGCTAATACTGTTATTGTTGGGCGGATTTATTTTATCCACTGCTCTGGCAAAGAATAATGCACACAAGCGCATCGCTATTGCGATGGTTCGGGCATTTGGTCAAGGCTCAAAGCGTGGTTTAGTATTTGGTTTTATGGTGGCCTCAGCCTTCCTGAGTATGTGGATATCCAATACGGCCACTACCTTGATGTTGCTCCCCGTCGCACTCGCGGTACTTGATAGTGCTGAAGACAAGAAACTGGCCATTCCGCTGTTGCTTGGCATCGCTTATGCTGCCAGTGTCGGTGGCATTGGCACACCGATTGGTACCCCACCAAACTTGATCTTTATGAAGGTCTACGGTGATTTAATTGGTGAGACTCCTACCTTTACCCAATGGATGAAATGGGCAGTGCCGGTTGTGGTCATATTTGTCCCCATCATCGCACTCTGGCTTACCCGAAACCTTAAGGGCAAGGGTGAATTTCAGTTACCAGAACTCAAGGCATGGTCAGCCGCCGAGATACGCGTTGTAGCGGTATTCTTTGTCACCGCATTACTCTGGATCACCCGTAAAGAGCCATTCGGTGGTTGGTCTGCACTGTTCGGCTTACCCAATGCCTCTGACGGCTCAATTGCATTACTGGCTGTTGTGTCCTTGTTTATTGTGCCGGACGGCAAAGGTGGCAAGCTATTGGATTGGAAAACGGCCAATCAAATTCCCTGGGGGGTGTTGATGTTATTCGCCGGTGGTATAGCAATCGCCAAGGCCTTTACAGTGACAGGATTGTCACAGGTCATTGGAGAGGCCTTATCAACATTTACCACGCTGCCTATCATACTGGTCATTTTGGCGCTGGCACTTTGTATTACTTTCTTGACCGAGATTACATCCAATACAGCGACAACGACGCTACTCATGCCGATACTTGCCGCCACGGCGATATCCGCCCAGATTGATCCATTACTGCTGATGATCCCGGCCGCCATGAGTGCGAGTTGTGCGTTCATGTTGCCGGTAGCAACCGCACCCAATGCAGTGATTTTTGGTAGTGAAAAGATACCACTTGAACGGATGATGAAGGAAGGTTTTGCCCTGAACCTCATAGGTGCAGGCATAATAACCACTCTGTTATATCTGACCTTGACCTAGTGATCGAGGAATTTCTGGAAAATAGTTTTCGCTGTGTCGCTTCGCAATAATTCGCCGAAGTGCATGAACTCCTCATCCATGCGGTCAGTGACAGATTCCTGCTCTCGTTTAAGCAGCCTTTTTGTTTCCAGAACAGACTCTTGCGGCAACGAGGCCAATTGTTGTGCGACGTCCTTTACCCTGGTGTCTAATCTTTCAGTCGCTACTATCTCGTTAATAATACCCATCTCGAGCGCTTCCTCAGCTGAGAAACGACTGCCTAACAACAGGTACTCAGAGGCCTTGTGATGACCAATCAAACGCGGTAGCAACATGCTAACACCGGCCTCTGGACACAAGCCAAGATGCGTGAACGGCATTCTGAAAACACTGGTGTTATCTGAATAAATCAGATCACA
>CAXRAF010000107.1:0-8929 GCA_964228485.1 Alteromonadales bacterium
GGCTCTTGGTCTGTTGGGCGTGGATCAGCATCAGCAACCGGCAACTCAACATCGATTCCGGCGGTAATGAGTGGGGCTGTAACCATGAAGATAACGAGCAACACTAACATCACATCAATGTACGGCACGACATTGATTTCAGAAACCGGGCGTCTGCGCTTATTCTTTGGCATTCGGGATCACCTGTGCGCTGTGCGCTTTGCGATGGAGTATGCCGGCGAATTCTTCAACGAAGATCTCGAACTGACGTTCAATCCGCTCAATGTTTGTTGCAAACCGGTTATACGCAATGACTGCCGGGATCGCGGCAAATAAGCCCATTGCTGTAGCGACCAATGCCTCGGCAATACCCGGTGCCACGGTCGTGAGTGTCGCCTGTTTCGCGGTACCCAGGGCAATAAACGAATTCATGATCCCCCAAACGGTTCCGAACAGGCCAATATAAGGTGAGGTTGAACCAACTGTAGCAAGGAAGGATAGATGCTCTTCCATGCTTTCCACTTCACGGGATACCGCGACACGCATGGAACGCTCCGAGCCGTCCATTACTGCCTCAGGAGAGGTGCCAGACTGTTGTCGCAAGCGGGCAAATTCCTTATAACCTGAGACAAAGACACTCTCGATACCATCAATGCCTTCTTTGCGTCGAGCCAGCTCGGCATAGAGCTTACTTAAGTCTACGCCAGACCAGAATTTATCCTCAAATGCGAAGACTGAGCTTTTAGCATACTTAAGTTCCTTATTTTTCTTGAAAATAAAGGTCCAGGAAATGATCGATAATGCAAGCAAAGTCAGCATGACCGCCTGTACTACCAAGCCTGCCTGTAAAAACAGCCCTAAAATTGACATATCAGCATTCACTGAGAGAATTCCTCCATTATTCGTGCGGGTAACGCAATAGGTTTCATGGTTTTGGTGTTAATAAAAGCCACTTTAACATCAGCCTTACAGTTAATTAACGTCGGCTCGTCCTTATTTCGCACCACTTGCTCAAAGAGTAAACTGGCTCTACCAGCCTTTTTAATGGTAGTCACGATTTCCAGTAGATCATTGAATCGGGCTGGTTTCAAATAGTTAATGTTAACCTTTGTAACAGCAAAGGCGAAGCCCTGCTCAATGAGTGCTGATTGATCGATGTCGAGAGTACGGATCCACTCACTACGTGCACGTTCTATATAGCGTAAGTAATTGGCATAATAAACAATACCAGCGACATCTGTATCCTCGTAATAGACACGTGCTTGATGTAAGAATGTTGTATTTTTAGTCATGACTAAGTAGACAAACTTATTGGCATTTAATTCATTTACAGTAGACGATTTACGGATTTACCGAAGTGCTCATACGCTTTCGGGGTGGCAATTCTCCCACGCGGCGTTCTCTGAATATAGCCTTGTTGGATTAAGAATGGCTCAAGCACTTCATCAATTGTATCTCGCTCTTCGCCAATCGCAGCGGCAAGATTCTCAAGACCGACAGGACCGCCATCGAACTTCTCGATGATTGCCAGCAGTAATTTTCTGTCCATCATGTCAAAGCCCTGATTGTCGACTTCGAGCATATCCAGCGCCGCTGAGGCGACTTCCTGATCGATTGCGCCATCAGCCTTCACTTCAGCATAATCACGAACACGGCGCAATAACCGATTAGCGATGCGCGGCGTGCCTCGGGAACGACAAGCAATCTCCGCCGCCCCCTTATTATCCATGTATAGGCCCATGATCGAACCCGATCGTGACACAATATGGGTCAGATCCTCGTGATTGTAGAACTCCAACCGCTGCACGATGCCGAATCGGTCTCTCAGTGGTGAGGTCAGTAAACCTGCTCGGGTTGTTGCGCCGACCAGCGTAAAGGGCGGTAAGTCTAATTTAATCGACCGAGCCGCCGGGCCTTCACCAATCATGATGTCCAACTGAAAATCTTCCATGGCCGGATAGAGTACCTCTTCAATGACCGCACTTAAACGATGTATTTCATCAATAAAGAGGACATCATTGGGCTCCAGATTTGTGAGCATAGCAGCCAGATCACCAGGTTTTTCAAGCACCGGACCAGAAGTATGACGAATGTTAACCTCGAGTTCGTTTGCAACGATGTTGGCTAAAGTGGTCTTACCCAAACCAGGTGGACCAAAAATGAGCACATGGTCTAGCGCTTCACGACTATCATTTTGTTGTCGTTTCTTGGCAGCTTCGATGGCGATTTCCATCTGTGCTTTGACCTGAGACTGGCCACGATAATCGACCAATTTGGTCGGCCTGATGGCACGATCGATAATCTCTTCCTGTCCCTGCTCTTCTGCAGTTATGAGCCGATCAGATTCGATCATAAATAATCCTCATACTAACTATTGACCTGCTTAAGTGCGAGTCGGATTAATTCGGTTGTGGATGTCGCTGAGTAATCCACTGTCTCGGCGAGCGATGCGATTATCTGTTTCACTTGATTGGCCTTATATCCAAGTGCCATCAGTGCGGCCTCTACCTCATCGACTTTCTGTTGCGTCTGCATTTGTGTCTCGGCATCTTTGACTTGGGATATCGATGCACCGCCACTGTGCTGCCAATCATTTAACTTATCGCGTAATTCGATGACCAGTCGCTCAGCGGTTTTCTTGCCAACACCGGGAATCTTGACTAGTCGGGAGACCTCGTCTGACATCACAGCAGAGACAAACATTTCTGGCGACATCGCTGAAAGTATGGCAAGTCCGAGTTTTGGACCGACACCATTTATTTTAATCAGGTTGCGGAATAGCTTTTTTTCTCGACGCTGCCCAAAACCAAATAACTGGTGGGCATTTTCACTAACACTGAGATGTGTATAAATTGTAATTTCAGCGCCAATTTCGTTCATTTGCGCACACGTACTCAGCGGCGCCTCTAACTCATAGGCGACACCCCCGACCTCAACCAGTAATACGGGTGCATCATTTTCCAGTAATATGCCTCTGAGACGTCCAATCATCGAAATAATTCTCTGCGTTTAATTGCAAACACAGTGTAGCGAATTGTCGCTCAGCTTTAAACTCGCAATTAATAAATTCCATGCAATTGAAACATTTAGCTACACTCAGGTGTACTAGTTATTTGGTATAAATTCGATCCGACTGCTATCATTCACATAAATTGTAATACTCTGCCTGATTATGCAGTTTTCTGGCTAACAACAAGCATAAAAATATACAAGGACCATCATGTCGAGTTCACAAGGACAACAGGATCATAGCTGGTATGAACGCGCGCTAAATTTAATTAGCGTGGTCAAACCTGGAGAAGGTCGAAGTTGTTTATTGCTCACTCTCAACGCCACCCTGTTGATGACGTGTTACTACATGTTGAAAGTTATTCGTGAGCCGCTCATCCTGGCTTACGGTGGTGCCGAATTTAAAAGTTATGCGACAGCCTTTCAAGCCGTCATCCTGATGCTCGTTGTGCCATTATTTTCGGTGTTCTATCACAAATATTCACAGCATGAAGATCGGAGTTCGATACTCAACCGGATTTTACTGTTTTTCGCCAGTAACTTATTGATTTTCATACTGTTAGACTTCATGAATTTCAATATAGGCATGGCCTTTTATGTCTGGTTAGGAATTTTCTCTGTGATGGTGGTGGCACAATTTTGGGCCTTTGCAGCGGATTCATACAACGTTCGCGTAGGTCAACGACTATTCGTGATACTGGCGGTCGGCTCAACGCTTGGTTCATGGATTGGTTCCAAAATGGCCGGTCCGGTGTTCCCATTCGTTGGCATAACTGGAATCATGATCATTGCCACAATTTTTATCCTGATGTCGATTTATTTAACCATGAAAACCCCCAATGCTATCCCGCTTCAGGCTGCGAATGCCGAGCCACATACGGAAGAGGTTTCAGCCAATCAGTGGTTAGATGGTTTTGCGGTGGTATTTAACAATCGTTATTTGATGCTTATCGCCCTGTTCATGACGGTGCTGATTTTCATCAATTCGACCGGTGAATACATTCTTGCCGAATTGGTGGTCGAGGAAAGCGCGCGACAGTTTGCTGATGATACCAGTGCGACTGAGGCCTGGCAGACACAATTTTATTCTAGCTACTACTCATGGATTACTCTGCTGAGCTTTTTAATCCAGCTCTTCATTGTGTCTCGTCTCATCGAGTGGGTCGGGATCAGAGGGTCGGTCTTAGTGCTGCCGATTATCATGATTGTTGGCTATGGCTTAATGCTGTTTTTCCCAATCTTTTCAATCATCCGTTATGCCATGATTGCTGAGAACAGTGCTAATTACTCGATTCAGAACACGACTCGTCACGCCCTGTTCTTACCTGTGCCGCGTAAACTGAAATACCTCGGTAAGACAACCATTGAAACCTTCTTTTATCGCTTAGGTGACTTACTCTACGGCATCTTCATATTTATCGCAGTTACCTACTATGATATGCCGGTTTCCGGATTCATTCTGAGCAACTTAATTATGGCTGTGGGGTTATTCCTGGTGGCCTGGCGGGTTGGCTATCATAACCAGATTGCCAAGCAACAAGCGATTGGCAACTCACCACCAGAAGCCGTAGCTGCCCTGCCGCGACTAAATATGCCGGTTGGCGTCATTAGTAAATTCAGCGTCAGCGAATGTACCTTCTATGATCCTGATGTTGGTGATGCTTTAACCTATGCAGCGAAACAAACGGATGGCTCACCACTACCGAAATGGATTCAATTCGATCGTATTTCACGTACATTTACCTTTAGACCACCTAAGGATCACAATACTGCACTCGATATAGAAATATCTGCGACTGATTTTGAGGGATTATCAGCAACTAATCTTCTGAAGGTTAGTTTTTATAACCCTGATATTGATTAATCTAAGGCTTTAACATGCGCGTACTTCAACGAATTCTCATCACCATACTCATAGCTCTGCCGTCATTTGTGGTGGCATACGAGTATGTTTATAAAACCGATGAGAATGTCTTCGTCGTCGGAGATATCCATGGGGCCTATGATGAATTTGTCACAACCCTAAAAACAGCAGGTCTGGTGGATGAGAAATTAAACTGGACCGGCGGTGCAGCGCATCTGGTTAGTCTGGGCGATATCGTCGATCGTGGACCACGCTCACGCGATGTCATAGACCTCATTATGAAGCTTCAAGAGCAGGCCGATAAAGCCGGTGGTAAAGTGCATGTAGTGCTTGGTAATCATGAAGTAATGATTATGCAGGGAGATTGGCGCTATTTGAGTGCTGAGGAAATTGCCGCCTTTGCCAAAGATGAACGAATTAGAGAGCGAAAGGAAGCCTATGAAGTCTATCTTCGCTCCTATCGTCTGGAGGATAATGAAGCATCTCAGGCACAATTTGATACCTCATTTCCGCCTGGTTTCTTCGCCCATGTTGAAGCACATAACCGCAAGGGCAAGTATGGTCGCTGGATCCTAAAACAGCCGTTTCTGCTCAAAATCAACGATAACTTGTTCACCCATGGCGGCTTATCTCCAGAAGTGGAAGAGATGTCAATTGAAGAGATCAACGAATCTCAAAAAGAGGATTTGAATGATTACTTGAGGGTGTGGGAGTTCTATCTAAATGATGACACGATGCCTTTGTTCGCGCCGTTTTATCAGCGCCCAGACTTTTTGAAGAACACGCGTAAAAATAGTCGTCATAAGACCTTCATTCGCACACATAACAGTCTGATATTCTCACCTGAGGCAACGACTTGGTATCGGGGTAATGCCCTATGCCATCCCTACTTTGAGGAAGACCGCCTGAAGGCCCAAATAGCCCCCATGGATGCTACACGGCTCTGGGTCGGTCATACCACGACTGTGGCGAGGAAAATGGCGACACGTTTATCGGGTGCCCTGATTATTATGGATACCGGCATGTTAGCCTCTTACTACCGCGGACAACCCTGGATTGCCAAAATATATCCTGATCGATCAGTTGATTATATTCATGGCCAGACCGGTGAATTAGGTACCCCGGTTATCTCACCGGTACGTGACTTTGTTAATCCATATCGCTGGTCAGATGAAAAAGTAGAGGATTTTCTGCGCAATGCCACGATCGTTGATATGGAAGAAACTGAAGAGGGACGTACCAATCCATTTCGAGTTACCCTAAAGAAAGGTAAGCGTGAAATACGCGCCATCTTTAAGCATCACGATACAGAGCCCCTAGCTGAAAAGTTACGCTGGAAAAATTCCATGAATGATGCGGACCGCTATCAATATGAGGTCGCAGCATACAAACTCGATCGCATACTAGGTATCGGACTGGTACCTGTGACCGTCGAGCGTGTAGTCAATGATGTGGAAGGCGTAATGCAACTCTGGCTGGAAGATTTAACCTCTTACCTGACAATCAATGAAGACAATATCCCTTATCAGGGCATGTGCGAGTTATCAGAGCAGATAAATTTCTTGGACAGCTTTGACTATCTGATCGCCAATAAAGATCGCAACCAGTCAAACATCCTGTTTTCAAAGTCTGACCTTCAAATATGGTTCATCGATCATTCTCGAGCCTTTGGCACATCTACCAAGCGCCCGGAGATGCTGAAACGCTCGGATATTAATCTGACACCACGATTTAAAAAGGCCCTTGAGAGCTTAACCGATGAGCAACTTGAAACCTTACGTCCCTGGTTAAACAAGAAGCAGATTGAGGCCTTGGCTAAGCGCCGAGATAAGATGATCCGAGGTAAATTCTAACGTCTCATTAGTCTGAGGTTGTTACGGGCATTCGCATGACACAGCGCGACTGCCAGAGCATCAGCGGCATCCGCCTGAGGTGTACTACTTAAGCTCAGTATGGCTGTCACCATATGTTGTACTTGCTCCTTGGTCGCCCGACCTGTACCCACCACTGATTTCTTGACCTCTAGGGCACTATATTCTGCGACATCGATGGCATGCACTGCCGCAGCAACAATCGCGACACCACGCGCCTGACCAAGCTTTAATGCCGAGTCAGCATTCTTGGATAAAAATACCTTCTCAATGGCAACTTCATCTGGGTGATAATCTGCGATTAAATTTGAAATAGAATCGAACACGATCCGAAGACGATCGGCTAGCGGCAAGGTCTCGTTCGCTTTAACGATTCTGACACAGCCGCTATCGAGATATGTTTGTTTGCCATTCTCAATACGAATAAGACCGTAACCTGTGGTTCTTGAGCCGGGGTCAATGCCAAGGATGACGGTCATAGGCTAGACAGTTACTCTTCCAGAGCCTGATCTGGAATATCACCATTGTGGTAGACGTTCTGAGTATCATCGAGATCCTCGAGCACATCAATCAGGCGCAGAAGCTTTTGCGCATCAGCGATAGATAACTCCGAATGATTATCGGCCAGTCGGGTTACTTCAGCATTTATTGCCTCAAAGCCACCCGCATCGAGTGCGTCTTTTACCGGACCAAACTCCTCCGGTGATGTGATTACCTCGATGGAGCCATCTTCTGAACTGATCACATCTTCTGCACCCGCCTCAAGTGCAGCTTCCATGATGTCATCTTCATCAACGCCAGGTGCATAAATGATTTGACCACAGGTGTTAAACATATAGGCAACCGAGCCTTCGGTACCCAAGTTGCCACCGGCCTTACTAAATGCGTGACGCACTTCAGCCACTGTGCGATTGCGATTATCGGTCATACATTCAACCAGCACCGCAGTACCGCCTGGACCGTAACCCTCGTATTGCAGTTCCTCAACATTATCGCCCTCACCGCCACCAGCACCTCGTTTTACGGCACGGTCGATGGTATCGCGAGTCATATTTCCAGATAGTGCTTTGTCGATCGCTGCACGCAGGCGAGGATTGGAATCTGGGTCCCCTCCCCCCATTTTAGCGGCTACCACAATTTCGCGGATTAGTTTGGTGAACAGCTTGCCGCGTTTGGCATCTTGCGCCTTCTTACGGTGTTGAATATTGGCCCATTTACTGTGACCTGCCATACCTACCTCTCGTGAGATCTATTGTTATTTTGTTGAGTGTAATAATTGATTGTCACAAACGCCTCAGGGGGAGTCAAATCATCCCGCCTCGGCATCTGAGTCTGGTTTATTAACAGCAATGCCTAATTCATCAAGCTGCTCTGGATTTGCCTGTGAGGGCGCATCCGTCAATAGGCACGCGGCATTGGTTGTTTTTGGAAACGCAATGACATCGCGAATTGAACTGGAGCCAGTCATTAACATCGCCATTCGGTCGAGGCCGAAGGCAATACCACCATGGGGCGGACAACCATACTTCAGAGCATCTAACAGGAACCCGAATTTCTCCTGCTGCTGTTGCGCATCGATATCGAGCAGGTCAAATACTGCTGACTGAATTGACTGATCATGAATACGAATAGAACCACCTCCCAATTCAGTGCCGTTCATGACCATGTCATAGGCACGAGAAAGAGTCGTATCAGGCTTGTCCTTTAAGCTATCAGCCTCATCAGCTTTCGGTGAGGTGAACGGATGATGCAAGGCATGCAAATGACCGTCAACGCGCTCAAACATTGGGAAATCGACTACCCACAATGGTGAGAAACCTTCCGCTATTAAGCTAAATTCGTCGGCCAGTTTAAGACGCAAGGCACCTAAGGCATCATTCACCACTGAAGTCTTATCAGCTGCAAAAAATAGCACGTCACCTGTCTCTGCTCCAGCGCGCTCAATCAGCCCTCTTGCCACCTCATCATTGAGGAACTTGGCTATCGGCGATTGCATACCCTCGAGACCGGATTCGGCATCATTAATCTTTATCCATGCCAATCCTCTGGCACCGTATCTGGCAACAAAGTCAGTATATTCGTCAATTTTCTTACGCGAAACCTCGCTTGCTTTGCCTTTGAGACATAACAGAGCGACACGAGAGTCAGCCGCTTTCGCTGGTCCACTGAATACATTAAATTCAACATCTTTAACCAGGTCATCGAC